>NZ_JBEYER010000025.1:1964-76168 GCF_040634005.1 Micromonospora sp. NPDC007271 | reverse complement strand
CAACGCCTCTCCGCCGGGTTGCTCGACCAGCGGATGGTGGTCAACGGCGAGGAGGGCCACGCGGTGGCCCGCCCGCCGCGCATGCACGGTCAGACCTGGACGGTCGGGGAGTGCTGCTCCGGCGGGAGGCCGCCGTCGCCGTCGACCACCTCCTCCGGGGTGCCGTCCTCGTCGAGGTCGATCATGGTGATGTCCACCTTGCCGTCGCCGTCGGTGTCGAACTGGAACAGGTCGGCCGTCCCGTCGCCGTCGGTGTCCGCCACCCACACGTCGGTCCGCCCGTCCTGGTTGGTGTCCGCGCGGAGCAGATCGACCCGCTCGTCGCCGCGGGTCTCCACCGTCTCGGTGCTCTCCGCGCTCTCCGGTGCCTGGCTCATCTCGGTCCTTCCCTCTGCTTGGCCGTCGTCTTTACCCGGTGCGGCGCGCCCCCACGCACGCCGCCCGGGCCGGCCCTGCATAGGGTCGCATCCAGGAACGAGCGGAGCGGGCGGCCGGGCGCGGCGGAGACCCCGTGCGCCACCGCACGCGGCGAGGGGACGGCATGAGTGGTCGTTTTGTGGTCGTCGGGGCCGGCACCATGGGCCTCGGCATCGCGTACGTGGCGGCCGGCGCCGGCTACGCGGTCGAGCTGGTCGAGGTGGACCCGGCGCGCGGCGACGCCGCCGTGCGGCGCCTCGGCGAGCTGTGGGAGCGCGGGGTGCAGCGCGGCAAGCTGACCGCCGAGGAGGCGGCGGCGAACCGGGAGCGGGTCACCCTGCGGGCCGGGCTCGACGAGGTCGCCGAGGGGCCGGACGTGATCGTGGAGGCGGTCCCCGAGCGGCTCGACCTCAAGCGGTCGGTGCTCCAGGCGGCCGAGGCGCGGCGTCCCGCCCTGCTCGGCAGCAACACCTCCAGCATCCCGATCGCCGAGCTGGCCGAGGGGCTGGACCGGCCGGCCGACTTCCTCGGGCTGCACTTCTTCAACCCGGTCTGGGCGATGGCGCTGCTGGAGGTCGTGGTCGGCCCGGCCACCGCGCCGGGGACCACCGAGGCGGCCGTCGCGCTCGCCGGCCGGCTGGGCAAGGACCCCGTCGTCGTACGCGACATGCCCGGCTTCGCCACCTCCCGGCTCGGGGTGACCCTCGGGCTGGAGGCGATCCGGATGGTCGCCGACGGGGTGGCCAGCCCCGCCGACATCGACAAGGCGATGGTGCTCGGCTACCGGCACCCGGTCGGCCCGCTGGAACTGACCGACCTGGTCGGGTTGGACGTCCGGCTCGACATCGCCCGCACCCTCCAGGCGGCGTACGGGGATCGGTTCGCGCCGCCGCCGCTGCTCGTCGAGATGGTGGCCGCCGGGAAGCTGGGCAAGAAGTCCGGCCAGGGCTTCTACACGTGGGAAGGCGGGCGGAGATCGTGAGCGGCGGGCTGCGGATCGAGGAGCTGCCGGACCGGCTGGTGGTGACGCTGGACCGGCCGGAGAAGCGCAACGCCATCGACGCCGACCTGATCGCCGAGCTGCACGCCGTCTGCGCCGAGCTGGAGGCGCGGCCCCGGCTGCTCCTGCTCACCGGGGGGACGGAGGGCATCTTCGCCGGCGGGGCGGACATCGGCCAGCTCCGCGAGCGCGGCCGGCTGGACGCCCTGGCCGCCATCAACCAGGCCGCCTTCGCCCGGATCCGGGCACTGCCGATGCCGACGGTGGCCGCCGTGGACGGCCCGGCGCTGGGCGGCGGTGCCGAGCTGGCGTACGCCTGTGACCTCCGGGTGTGCACGGCGCGGGCGACGTTCGGCCAGCCCGAGGTGCGGCTGGGCATCCTGGCCGGCGCCGGCGCGACCTACCGGTTGCCGGCGCTGGTCGGCGAGGCCCGGGCCAAGGAGCTGCTCTTCACCGGCCGCCGGGTGGACGCCGACGAGGCGCTGCGGATCGGGCTGGTCAACCGGGTGGTGGCGGAGCCGGCGGAGCTGCTGCCCACCGCGCACGGCCTGCTCGACGAGATCGCCAAGGGTTCGGCGCTGGCGGTGCGGCTGACCAAGCTGGCCGTGGACGCTCCGCCCGCCGCCCACCCCCAGCTCGACCTGCTCAGCCAGGCGGTGCTCTTCGAGGACGAGGAGAAGCACCGGCGGATGACCGAGTTCCTGGAGCGGCGCCGGTCCCGCTGACGGGCCGGGAACGACGACGGCCGCACCGGTTCCCCGGTGCGGCCGTCCTGGTCGGTCAGCTCTGGATCTGCACTCCGGCGTCGGCCAGCGCGGTGATCACGGGCGCCGACTCGGCGAAACCGACGATGAGTACCGCATCCGCCCCGTAGTCCTTTATCTCCTTGGCAACAGCGGAGAAGTCCACTGGCGGCGCCTGCGCGTCGGGCGGCGGCTCGTACGTGAGCAGCTTGATCCGGTCGGCGCCGAAGCCGACCCGTTCCAGTTCGGCGCGGACGTTCTCCTGGAGGCCCTCGCCGTAGGAGTCCTTACGGGCCACGATGGCGATCTTGTGTGGCCCGTCGCGCACGATCACATCGGCCAGCGCCCGGCCCTGCAAGGTGTCCGAGGGCGCGGTGCGGAAGTAGAGCCCCTTGTCGTCCATCTTGGCGAGCCCGGCGTCCGTGTTGGACGGGGAGAACAGCACCCGGCCGGCGGCGACCACGTCCGGCAGGACCGCGCGGCTGACGCCCGAGGCACCCGCACCGATAATGACCTGCACACCCTGCCGCACGTGCGAGGCGACCGTGGCCCTGGCGACCTCCGGGTTGGTGCCGTCGTCGCCGTCGATCCAGGAGACCGGCTTGCCGAGCACCCCGCCGGCCCCGTTGATCTCCCTGATCGCGAGCGCCGCCGCGGCCGCCATCGGCGGGTACGCCAGCGCCAGGTCACCGGTCTTCGGCAGCAGGCCGCCGATGACCAGCGGGGCACCCTCCCCCTTCTTCCCGTCGCGCGGCTTCCTGCCCCGGGGCGGCTCCTTGGTGCTCGCCGCCGACTCGTCACCGGCGCCGACGAACTCGGTCTTGCCGTCGTCGAGCTTCTCGTGGTTGAAGTGCAGGGTGGCGTAGCTGGCCGTGGACGGCTCTCCGGCCTCGGTGAACCCGGACCGGGTCAGCGACAGGCCGCGGTACTCGATGTCCTGCCCCTGCCGGGCCAGCCGCAGGCAGGTCGCCGGATCATCGCAGCGCTCACCGCCGCTGGTCACCCCGATGATCTGCGCAGCGATGGCGGCCGGGTCGGTGGTGCCGGCGAGTTGGGCGGCCAGGGAGCTGATCACCACGGCGTCGTACGTCTCGGCGACGTAGGTGTAGTCCGACACCTTTGGATCTACGCTGTGTAGCCGCTCCTTGAAGCTTTCGGTCAACGGCGTCATCGGGGTCGTGCCCTTCATGCCGTTGACCAGGCTGGCGCGGTCCTTCAGTTCCCCGGCGAACGAGTTCATCATGTTGGCGTCGGTGCCGTAGAGGCGCACCTGGGTGTCGGTGGTCGCCTCCTCGGGCTGGTCGCTCCCGCAGGCGCTGGTGGCGAGCAGGAGCGCCGTGCTGGCCGCAGCGATGGCCGCGCGCGACGCGCGAAACTTCGGCATGGTCGTCCTTCCTCCGGCGAAGGTCCGCTGCGCACATTAGCGTGCCGGCGCGGGTCGCGGGACCGTGGAGGGCCGTCCGTCGGCAGCTTGACTGTGGATATCACGCACCGTGACGGGCGGGCTGTCCGGGGTCACCGCTTGACCCTCCGTCCTACTGTTCGGCAGGTGACCGACGAAGCACAGCAGACGCTGGACGACGCGACCGCGGTGCTCCGCTCGGCCCTGGCCGGCGACGGGGATGCGGTGGTGGGCACCTTCGACGCCGTGGTCGACCGCGCCGGCCTGGCCGGGGCGTACGGGGTGGCCTGGTGCCTGGCCGGCACCATGGTCGGCGACGACGCCCCGGCCGGTGGCTGTGCCCTGGACTTCCCCGGCATCGACCAGGCCGACTACGACACCCGCTGGGTGGCCCGCTTCGTCAGCGCGTACGCCAACCACGACGCCGACACCGGAGAGGCCCTCTTCGGGGCCGCGGTGGCCGACGGGCAGCTGCCGGACTGCCTGCTCACCCTCGCCGGGTCGACGGTGGCGACGCTGCGCAGCCGGGCACACTGACCGCCCGGCGCGGGCCCGACGGACCCGCGCTGTGATAGCTCTGGTGCATGTCCGAGGCGATGCTGAGCAAGGTCCGCAAGCTGCTCGCCCAGGCCGAGGACCCGGCCTGCACGCCGGCCGAGTCGGCGGCCTTCATGGCCAAGGCGACCGAGCTGATCGCCCGTTACGGCGTCGACCGGGCGCTGCTGGCCGCCCGGGAACCGGCCACCGACCCGGTCGGCGACCGGGTGGTGGAGGTGGTCGCGCCGTACGCCCGGGACAAGGCCGGCCTGCTCGCGGCGGTCGCCGACCCGCTGCGCTGCCGCTGCGTACGCCGTCGACAGGGCACCGGCTTCGCGATGCACCTGTTCGGGTTCGCCAGCGACCTGGAACGGGTCGAGCTGCTCTTCACTTCGCTGCTCGTGCAGGCCGCGCACGGGCTGGCCGGCGCCTCCGTACCGGCCGGGGAGCATCCGGCCGCGTTCCGGCGTACCTGGCTGGCCGGCTTCGCCCACACGGTGGCGGACCGGCTGCGCGCGGCCGAGGCCGGCGCGGTGGCCGGCTCCGCCGCGCCCTCGACGGCCCTGGTGCTGGCCGACCGCTCCGACCGGGTCCAGCGCCGGCTCGCCGAGGTCTACCCGCGGCTGCGGACCGCGCCGCCGCGCCGGCTCGCCGGCACCGGCTTCGGTTTCGGGGCGGAGGCGGGCCGCCGGGCCCACCTGGGCGGCACCGGCGTGACCGGCCGTGGCGCGGCGGCGCGGGGCATCGGGCGGTGACTCTTCATACCGTCCGCCCGCGGTGGGCGGTGGCGGACGCGGTCGCGGTGCGGCCGGTCAGGTCGCGCTGCGGCCGCGACGGCAGACACCGGGTACGCCGCGGCTGCTCAGCACCCGCTGCCGGCGACCGTGGCGAGATAGCGGGAGAGCAGTTCGTGCCAGCCGGCGGTGAGCGCCTGGCGATAGCCCTCGGCGGCTGCGCCGTGCCGGTCGAAGTGGCGATGCTCGACCTGGACCTGGGTCCGCTCCGGCCCCTTCGGCAGGAAGAGCACCTCCACCTCGCTGGCCCGCGCCGGGTCCGGCACCGGCACCCGGTCCGGCCCGATCTGCCAGCTGAAAACCAGCCGGCGCGGCGGGTCCCAGGTCAGCACCCGGCCCCAGTCGTTCCGGAAGCCGTACGGGCCGATCTCGTAGAGCATGCCGCCGGCCCGGGGCTCGACCCCCAGCTCGGCCAGCGCGGCCGGCCCGGACCAGGTGTATTCCGGTACCCACCAGTCGGTCAGCGACCCGGTGAAGACCCGGAACGCACGCTCGGCGGAGGCGGGCGCGAGCAGGTGGCTACGGAGGGAGAAGCGGTCGAATTCCTGCCGGACCTCATCCGGATCGGCCATCTCCTGTCCCATGAGCGGACCCTACCGGCTGATGCTCCACTATGCAGCGTGACGAGGGCCGGCTTCCCGACAATGGTGCCCGTCAGGCGGTGAGCTTCCCGGCAAGCTTGACGACCCGCTGGGCCAGGTGATCGAGAGCGGCGTACTGGGCCTCGGTCAAGGGGTCCGTGTTGTTGCCCCCGGTGACGTGGGAGACGCCGTACGGGTTCCCGTCCACGAACTTCAACGGATCGGTGTAGCCGGGCGGCACGATGATGCCGCCGAAGTGGTAGACGGTGTTGTAGAGCGCCATCAGGGTCGTCTCCTGGCCGCCATGGGCCGTCTGGGAGGCGGTGAAGCCCGCGTACACCTTGTCGGCCAGCAGGCCCTGCGCCCACTGCGGGCCGAGGGTGTCCAGGAACTGCTTGAGCTGGCTGGCGATGTTGCCGTAGCGGGTCGGGGAGCCGAACAGCACGGCATCGGCCCAGACGATGTCGTCCGCGGTCGCCTTGGGCTCGTTCTTGGTGCGGTCGAAGTGCTGGCTCCACGCCGCGTTCGACGCGATGGCCTCCGGGGGCGCGAGCTCCGGGACCTGGCGCAGGCGGACATCGGCTCCCGCCTGCTGCGCCGCCGCCACCACCCGCTCGGCCATCGCGTGGATGGTGCCGGTGGACGAGTAGTAGATGACGGAGAGCTTCACCTGTGCCATCGAGGGCATCCCTTCGTCCCACCCGAGGAGGATCCACGGGACTCGTGATCATGAACCTCGGCTCACGTTACCCGGGCAATCTGGACTAAAACGCCTACCTGCGGGATTTCCACCCCAACGGTGTTCCCGGCGTACGCAAGTCGGTCCCGGTGTGGATCGTCCTCGCGGGCAGGGGGCCAGTTGAGGCCGAAGGTGGAGTTGTTCGAGGCGATCCGCCGTGACGCCCGTCGTGAGGACCTGTCGATTCGGGCGTTGGCGGAGCGGCATGGGGTGCACCGGCGGACGGTGCGTCAGCCCCTGGCCTCGGCGGTGCCCGCGCCGCGGAAGCCTCGGGTTGCCCAGGCACCGAAGCTGGATCCGGTGAAGTCGGTGATCGACGAGATGCTGGTGGCGGATCTGACCGCGCCGCGCGTCAATCAGGGGATGGCCTATCGCGGCACGGCGTCGGTCACCCCTGCCGGTGGAACCGGACCGGGCGGATCGACGTTGTCGCGGTCGCCGGGTCCGCCGTGAGCCGGGGCCCCTGGAACGGCTCGGGCCTGCCCATCACGGTCCTTGATCTGCACCGCGACCCCGGTCATGTCGGCGAGTCCGATCGGACCGATGACACGAGAGTCATTCGCCGCAGGGCGATTGTCGCCGAGGAGGAAGACCATGTGGGCCGGGACCGTGCTGGTAGGGAAGGGGTCGGTGACGGTAGCGCCGAGGTAGTGCTCAGCCATAGGTGTCCCGTTGACGACGACTGCCTCGCATCGGCCGGTCGGGCCGGCAGGGCAGCCGATGGTGTCCCCGGGGAGGGCGACAACCCGCAGCATGGAGTCGAAGTCGCGACCGTCCCAGGTGAGGTGCACGAGGATGACATCCCCACGGGCGGGTGACAACTTCTTGCTGAAGACAACGCGTTCACCCACATGCACCGTGGATTCCATCGCGGTACTCGGTTGGGTGACGGTGAAGTGGTCGGCCCGGCCGAGCACGGTAGCCGCCGCCAGGGTGGTCAGGACCAGGACGCCGCCGCCAACGCCGGCCCCGGCCTTACGCAGTTGCCGTCCGCGCCGCTTGCGGCGGGCCCGATCGAGGACCACCCGGGCCAGGTCGGGGCGGGCGTGCACCGTCGGCGCGGCTGCCGCCGCGAGCATGCGCAGTTCCTCGGCCGCGTCGTCGAGCGAGGGCAGAGTCTTGTTCATCGCGCCGTCTCCTCTGCGGAGGTGAGGGTAGGTTCCAGGGCAGCGCGGACCTTGTCCAGCCCACGCGCGAGGTTGCTCTTGACAGTTCCAGGCGAGCACCGCATGACGGCGGCCGTCTCGGCTTCGCTCAGCCCATCGATAACGCGCAGCACGACCGTGACGCGCTGTCGCGGCGGGAGCGCGGCAAGGATCTGGTCGAGATGCGCGCGGGCCGCGATCGCCTCAGCGTGATCGGACCCGGCAGTCGACCGGTCCGCAGCCTCCGTGGGGACGGGGACGAGATGGCTGCGCCGACCCCGGTCCTTCGCGAGATTGACCAGCGCGGCTCGGACGTACGCCTCCGGAGATTCCAGCTGTCTCGACCAGTGTTTGGTCAGCCGCAGTAGGGCGGTCTGCAGAACGTCCTCGGCCTCGGCGGCGTCCGGCACGAGCAACCGCGCAAACCGCAGCAGCCGGTCGCCGTGGGCCCGCACGAACTCCGTGAAGTCCTGCTCTTCTGAGGGGGTCACACCCCATCAGAACGAAATCGCTTCCACAGGCGTTGCATGCCTTGGCCCAGCTCCCGACACGCACCACTCCCGTGGGCGCAACCCGCGCCCACGAGACGGCCCCGCGCCGCTTCACGCACCTCGGCAAGTCTGGGCCGTGCGATCCCCGTGCGACATCGGGCGGCCACCAGCGGGATTCCGGGGTCAACCAGGGGTCAGACCGGACAGCCGGATTCCGAAGGAAAAGCAGCAGCGCCGACCGGCGTTTCCGCTGGTCGGCGCTGCTGTAGCCCGGCGAAAGGCTATGTGGCCAGGGGCGGGGTCGAACCGCCGACCTTCCGATTTTCAGTCGGACGCTCGTACCAACTGAGCTACCTGGCCGTACTGCTCGGCTCATGCTACCGCATGGGCCGATACGCAGAACGCCGCGCATGATGGGCGCGGCGTCAGCGCGAGCGGTCCTGACGGGACTTGAACCCGCGACCTCCGCCTTGACAGGGCGGCGAGCACTCCGACTGCTCCACAGGACCTGGCTGGTGTTGCATCCGGCCTGAGCCGGACCGTGCCCCCAACGGGATTCGAACCCGTGCTACCGCCTTGAAAGGGCGGCGTCCTGGGCCGCTAGACGATGAGGGCGGCCCCGCCATCATTGCACATCGCAACTTCAGACGGACTTGCTCCCATCCGGCCCCGCCGGAGGCATGAGAAGCATATGTCATGCCCCGCCGCTCGACCAAACCGGTATGCCCCTGCGCGCAACGCCGGACGAAACCGCAGGTCAGAACCGGGTCAGCCGAGCCGGACGATCCCGTACCGCCGCTTCAGGTCGGGAATCAGGTGCCGACAGGCAGCCATGGTCTGGCTCCGGTCGCCCCCGGCGTCGTGCATCAGCACGATCGAGCCGGGCCGGGCCGACGCTTCCACCCGCTTGATGATCGTCTTGGCCTTGGGGTGGTTCCAGTCCTGTGGGTCGACGCTCCAGTGCAGCGGGCGCATGCCGAGCTTCTCCGCCACCGCCACCTCCTCGGCCGTCCACCGGCCGCCGGGCTGACGGAACCAGGTGATCTCGGCGTCCGGTACGGCGTCGCGGATGGCCTGGTTCGTCCGGACCAGGTCGGCCTTGATCTCCGCGACCGGTCGCCGGCCGAGGTTCAGGTCGTGTCGCCAGCTGTGGTTGCAGAGCTGGTGGCCCTCCCGGACGATCCGCGCCACCAGCTCGGGGTAGCGCCGGGCCTGCTTGCCCACCAGGCAGAACGTGGCGGTGACGTGGGCCGCCCGCAGCTGGTCGAGGATCTGCGGGGTGTACCGCGGATCCGGCCCGTCGTCGAAGGTCAGGGCCACCCCCCGGGCGCCGCTGCCCCGGTGCAGCCCGGCGGGAAGGTTCTTCGGCAGCGGGCGCAGCTTCGGCTTCGGCGGGGTGGTACGGCTCGGCCGCGGGGTGGGCGTCGGCGTCGGCGTCGGTGCCCGTGTCGGGGTGGGTGAGGCGGCGGCGGGTGAGCCGCCCGCCTGGTGTGGGGTCTTACCGGGCTTGCCGCAGCCGGTGAGAAGTAACACCAGGCTGAGGGCGAGCGCGAGCACGGCGCGTGAACGCATCGTCGCTCCCGAGAGGGGTCGGGGTGTGCGGACTCTCGACCGTAACGGACGCCGCTCCGAAGCGGGAGGGCCGGTCAGGCCGTCGTCGACCGGTCGTGCGAGTCACCTACGGCCACGGCCAGCGAGACCGCCTCGGTCAGGTCCACCGGCTGGAGCACGCCGGCCGGCAGGGCGTTGGCCTGCCAACCCGGCCCTGCGGCGAGCACCAGCAGCGGCCGGCGGGGGACGGCGAGCAGCGCGGCAAGCTGCTGCGGATCGGCGGTCGCCCGGGTGTGTGACCAGAGCACCGCGACCGCCGGCCCGGTCCGGGTGACCGTCTCGACCAGGGCCGCCAGGGGCACTCGCGCGCCCAGCATCCGGTAGCCGACCCCCGCCTCGGCGAGGGCGGCGGCCAGCGCCTCCAGCGGCAGCGTGTGCTGCTCCTCGTCGGCGCAGGAGAGCAGGACCCGGGCCGGTCCGGTGGCCCGGTGCGACCGAGCCACCGCGGCGAACGCCTCGGACACGCACCGGGACATCAGGTGTTCCACCTCGATCAACCCGGCGGTGGCGGCGTGTCGTTCGCCGATGCCGGCGAGCACCGGCCGGAGCAGCCCGTCCCAGGTCGGCACCACGCCGTCGGCGGCGAGGGCGCGCGCGAGCGTCTCGCCGATGGCGATCGAGTCCAGCCGCATCGCGGCGCGGGCCAGCCCCCGGGCGACCGGTCCGGCGCGGCCGACCCCGATGGTCGTCCCGCCGCCGGCCCGGGTCATCCTCGGCCGGGGCGGCGGCCCGGGACGCTCGGTCCGGGCCAGCACCGGCGCCTGCCGAGCCCACCGGGCCGCCTCGGCCGGGCCCACCCCTTCCGCGGTGAGCCGCCGCATGATCTCCAGCCGCGCGAGGTCGGCCGGGGTGTAGCGGCGGTGGTGCCCCGGTACGTGCTCGCTGGGGCCGAGACCGTAGCGCTGGTGCCAGGTGCGCAGCGTGGTGACCGCCACACCCAGCCGGCGCGCCACGGCGCCCGCGCTCAGCGCCTCATCGGCCACCCGACCGCTCCGGTACCTCGTCGGCGGGCGCGCCGGACGGGATCCCGCCGGACCGGCCGGCGGCGGGGCGGGCCGGACGCAGCAGCCGGTGCACCACCCCGCCCAGCCACGGCGCGTACGCGTGCGGGTCGACCCCGAGGTCCGCCTCGAGCTGGTACGGGTCGACCCAGCGCAGGGTGGCCACCTCGGCCGGGTCGGGCCGGGTGGGCAGGTCGGCCGGCACCTCGGCGCGCAGCACGTGGTCGTACTCGACCTCGACGCGGCCGGTGGCCGGGTCGTCGGCGCGGTAGACGTGCACGCCGACCTCGGTGAGGTCGACGGGGCCGACGCCGAGCTCCTCGGCCAGCCGCCGGTTGGCGGCCTCGACCAGCGGCTGACCCGGCAGTGGGTGGCCGCAGCAGGAGTTGGCCCAGCGCAGCGGGAAGCGGGTCTTGGCGGCGGCCCGCTGCTGGAGCAGGATCCGCCCGTCCGGGTCGACCAGCAGCACCGAGAACGCGCGGTGCAGCCGACCAGGTGGCTGGTGGGCGGCGGCCACCGTGGCCTCACCGAGCGCGCGCCCGTCGTCGTCGACCAGCTCGACCAGGTGTCCTTCGCGGGAAGTCACGGCACGACCTCTCCTTCGGAATCGCGTTGCGTCGCGGCGCTCATCGGGTGGCCCCGGTGACCCGTGCGGCGGCGAGCTTGCCGCTGATCAGCACCATGGGCACGCCCACCCCCGGCTGCGTGCCGGAGCCGACGAAGACCACGTTGCCGAGCGTCCGGTGCAGGTTCGACGGCCGGAACGGCCCGGTCTGGCGGAAGGTGTGCGCGGCGGCGAACGGGGTGCCGGCGGCCATGCCCTGCTCCGCCCACTCGGCCGGGGTGACCGTGCGCAGCACCTCCACGCCGTCGCCGAAGCCGACGTACCCCCGCTCCTCCAGCGTCCCGATGAGCTGGTCGGCGTAGCGGGGGGTCAGCTCGCCCCGCCAGTCGAACGGTGCCCGGTCGAGGTTCGGCACCGGGGCGAGCACGTAGTAGGTGTGCCGCCCGGCCGGTGCCACCGACGGATCGGTCCGGCTCGGGTTCGTCACCAGCAGCGACGGGTCGGTCATCAGCTCGCCGCGACGGATCACCTGGTCGAACGTGCCCCGCCAGGGCCGTCCGAAGTGGATGTTGTGGTGGGCGATCTTCGCGTAGCCCTGCGTGGATCCGACGTGCAGCACGACGCACGAGGGTGAGTAGGTGAGCCGGCGCTGCCGGGCGGCGGGCAGCAGGTCCCGGTGGGCGACCGGCAGGTCCGGGTTGAGCACCACGACGTCGGCCGGGACGAACTCGCCGTCGGCGGTCACCACCCCGGTGGCCCGGCCGTGCGCGGTCGCCACCCGGGTCACCGTCACGCCGTACCGGATCTGCACGCCGTGCTTCTCCGCGGCGCCGGCCATCCCGCGCGAGACCGCGTGGACGCCGCCGCGCGGGAAGCAGACCCCGGCCACCGAGTCGAGGTACGCGATGACCGCGTAGATGGCCAGCGCGTCGTGCGGTGCGAGGCCGGCGTACATGGCCTGGAAGGAGAAGATCCGCTGGGTACGCGGGTCCCGGAAGAACTGGTTGATCTTCGTCTGGAGTCGCCGGAACGCCCCGTTGGCCAGCAATTTCAGCAGGTTGGCGGTGAGCAGGTCGGTCGGGGCGTCCAGGTTGCGCTCGATGAAGTCGGCCCGCTCCCAGCGCCACAGGTTCCGGGCGAAGTCGACGAAGCGCAGGTAGCCGTCGGCCTCGCGGGGGCCGCAGACCTGGGCGATCTCGGCGGCCATCCGGGTGGTGTCGGTGATGACGTCCAGCGTCGACCCGTCCGGGTAGTACGCCCGGTACGCCGGGTCGAGCGGAATCAGGTCGAGCCAGTCGGTCAGCTCCTCGCCCACCGCGCCGAGCGCCTCGGCGATCAGGTCGGGCATGGTGAGCACGGTCGGGCCGGTGTCGAACTCGTACCCGTCGACGGTGAGTCGGCCGGCCCGCCCGCCCGGCACGGCCTCCCGTTCCAGGACGGTCACCTGCCGGCCGCTGCCGGCCAGGTGCAGCGCGCAGGCCAGCCCGCCCAGGCCGGCGCCGACGACCACCACCCGGTCCGTGCGCCCGGTCACGACCCGCACCTGGCGACCTCCCTCACCGATAACCCCGTCGTTGGCCCTAACGGGCGAGCGTACCCTAGGGTTACGAGTTGCGTCGATCGCTGCGTCGAATTCGAGGGGAGGGCTGGTGGCGAACGCCGATCTCACCGCTGCCTACGACCACTGCCGCGAGCTGCACAGACGCCACGGTCGCACCTACTATCTCGCCACCCGGCTGCTGCCCGCCTGGAAACGTCGCCATGTTCACGCCCTGTACGGCTTCACCCGGCACGCCGACGAGATCGTCGACCGGACCGACGAGCTGCCGCCGGCCGAGCGCGCCGTCCGGCTGCGGGACTGGTCCGAGCGCTTCGTCGCCGGGCTGCACGGAGAGCCGGTCGACGACCCGCTGCTCCCGGCGGTGCTGCACACCATCGCCGTCTTCGACCTGGACCGCGCCGACTTCACGGCGTTCCTGCGCAGCATGGCGATGGACCTGACGGTCGCGTCCTACCCGACCTACGCCGACCTGCTCGACTACATGGAGGGCTCGGCCGCCGTCATCGGCACCATGATGCTGCCGGTCCTGGGCAGCTCCGACCCGGCCGCCGCCCGGGAGCCGGCCCGTCAGCTCGGCCTGGCGTTCCAGCTGACCAACTTCATCCGGGACGTCGCCGAGGACCTGGACCGGGGGCGGACGTACCTGCCCGACGAGGACCTCGCCCGGTTCGACGTCACCCGCGACGACCTGCTCGCCGCCCGCGCGGCCGGGCGGGCCCCGCGGAAGATCCGCGAGCTGGTCGAGTACGAGGTGACCCGCGCCCAGGCCCACTACGCGGCCGCCGCGCCGGGCATCCCCCTGCTCACCCCCGCGTCGCAGTCCTGCATGCGCACCGCGTACGAGCTCTACGGCGGGATCCTCGACGAGGTGGCCGCCCAGGACTACGACATCTTCGTGCGGCGCGCCCGGGTACCCGGGCGGCGGCGGATGGCGGTGGCCGCGCGGGCGCTGCTCACCCCACCCGGCACACCGGTCCCGATCCCCGGCCCCCCACTCCAGCCACTCGCCCTGACCGCCTGAGAGGAAGGCAGTTCCGGCGTTGTCCGGTCGCGAGGGACGCCAGGGTGCGGAATGCTGGCGGAATGGCGGAGCCGGAACTGGTGGACGTGGTCGTGGTCGGGCTCGGGGTCGGCGGCGAGGAGGTGGCCGGGCGGCTCGCCGAGGCCGGCCTCACGGTCGTCGGGATCGAGCGGGACCTGGTCGGCGGCGAGTGCCCGTACTGGGGCTGCGTACCGAGCAAGATGATGATCCGGGCGGCGAACGCGCTGGCCGAGGCGCATCGGGTCAACGAGCTGGCCGGCTCCGCGCAGGTCCGGCCCGACTGGGCGCCGGTGGCCCGGCGGATCCGCGAGGAGGCCACCGACACCTGGGACGACCGGGTGGCGGTGGAGCGGTTCACCGGCAAGGGCGGCCGGTTCGTCCGGGGCAGCGGCCGGCTCGACGGCCCCGACCGGGTACGCGTCGACGACCAGCTCTTCCAGGCGCGGTACGGGATCGTGCTGGGCACCGGCACCCGCCCCTCGGTTCCGCCGATCGACGGCCTGGCCGGCACCCCGTACTGGACCAACCATCAGGCGATCGAGGTCGAGCAGTTGCCCGAGTCGCTGCTGGTGCTGGGCGGTGGCGCGATCGGGCTGGAGTTGGCCCAGGTCTTCGCCCGGTTCGGCGTCCAGGTGACGGTGATCGAGGCGGCCGACCGGGTGCTCGCCATCGAGGAGCCGGAGGCGTCCGAGGCGGCCGCAACCGCGCTGCGCGCCGACGGGGTCGAGATCCACACCGGCGTCCGGGCCGAGCGGGTCGACCACGACGGCAAGCGGTTCACCGTGCACGCCGACGGCGCCGAGTTCACCGGCGAGCAGCTGCTGGTGGTGACCGGCCGGAAGGCGCACCTGGAGGAGTTGGGCCTGGACACCGTGGGGGTCGACGCCGGGCAGCGCTACCTGCCGGTCGACGCGCGGATGCACGTCACCGAGGGGATCTGGGCGGTCGGCGACCTCACCGGCGAGGGCGCGTTCACCCACATCGCCATGTACCAGGCGGCGATCGTCGTCGCCGACGTGCTCGACCACATGCGCCGGAGCAGGGGCGGCCCGGACGCCAGCGGCACCGCCAGCGTGGTCGGCGGTGCGGCCGGGGTGGCCAGCGCGGTCGGCGGGGCGATGAGCGCCGGCGGGTCGACCGCCGCGCCGGGCAGCGTCCCGTACGCCGACTACCGAGCACTGCCCCGGGTCACCTTCACCGACCCGGAGGTGGGCGCGGTGGGCCTCACCGAGCGGCAGGCCCGCGAGCGCGGCGTCAACGTCCAGATCGGGTACGCGGACCTGACCTCGTCCGCCCGGGGCTGGATCCACAAGGCCGGCAACGCGGGCTTCATCAAGCTGGTCGCCGACGCCGACCAGGGCGTGCTGGTCGGCGCCACCTCGGTTGGCCCGGCCGGCGGCGAGGTGCTCTCCGCCCTGGTGGTGGCGGTGCACGCGGCCGTCCCGGTCAGCCAGCTCCGGCACATGATCTACGCGTACCCGACCTTCCACCGGGCCATCGAGGACGCGCTGCGCAACCTGCGCTAGCGGCCTCGTGGTCGCGTGGGCTGATCAGAACAGGGCTGGTGGAATTGGTCGAGCGCGAGGGGCACGAGGCGAAGCCAGCCCCGGATCCTCGTCGCCGACCCGAAGCTGGTGACCGGATCCGGATAACGAGTGCCGGGTCCCGTCACTTCGGCGGTCATTCGGGAGCGCTGCCATGGCGGCCGGCGCCGGCGGTGAAGCGGGCCGCGCCCTTCATCGCGTCGGTGATCAGGGACTCCATGCCGAAGGCCAGCTCGGTGGCCATCGCCTCCGGTTCGGGCAGGCCGGCGCCCGCGAGCAGCGCCGCCCGGTCGTTGCGCAGGCAGGTCTGCGGGTGCCGGGCGATCTCGGCGGCCAGCCGTTCGGCCTCCGCCCGGGCCTCACCCGGCGCGACCAGCCGATTCACCAGCCCCATCGCGTACGCCTCGTCGGCGGGGACCGGGCGGCCGGTGAGGATCAGGTCCATGGCCCGGCTCTCCCCGATCAGCCGCGGCAGCCGGACCGTGCCGCCGTCGATCAGCGGTACGCCCCAGCGCCGGCAGAACACCCCGAGCGTCGCGTCCGACTCGGCGATCCGCAGGTCGCACCAGAGCGCCAGCTCCAGACCGCCCGCGACGGCGTACCCGGAGATGGCGGCGAGCACCGGCTTGGACAGGCGCATCCGGGTCGGGCCCATCGGGCCGTCGCCCTCCGGCTCGACCCGGTTGCCGCGCGGCGTACCGATGGCCTTCAGGTCGGCACCCGAGCAGAACGTGCCGCCCGCACCCCAGAGCACCGCGACGGCCGCGTCCGAATCGGCCTCGAAGGCGCGGAACGCGTCCGCGAGCGCCCGGGCGGTCGGGCCGTCGACGGCGTTACGGGCCTCCGGCCGGTCCAGGATCACCGTGGTCACCGGCCCGGCGTGCGCGACGCGTACCCCCATCGGGCCAGCATGCCCGCGACGGCGGCCCGCGCGCCAGGGATCCGTGCCGTGGCGCGCGGGCGACCGCCGGGGCCGCCCCCGGTCAGGGTCGGGCGGCGAGCACGTCGATCAGGCTGGTGAAGCTGTCGCTGCCGTGCCCGGTGGCCAGGCCGCGCCGGAAGATCTCCAGCACGGTCGCGGGAAGCGCCGGGTCGACCCCGGAGTCGCGGGTGGTGTGTACGACGTGCTCGACGCTGGCTACCCCCATGGCGAGCCGGTCGACGTCGCCGGGGTGTTCGTCGGCATCGATCCGGCCGGTGTAGAACTCGAGGAAATACCGCAGGTCGGTGGCGCGGATGGCGGTCGGCAGCAGATCCTTGGCGGTGATGCCGTTGGCCCGGGCGACCGCCAGGCTGTGCAGCCAGCTCAGCATGCACGTCCAGAACATGTCCATGTTGAGCTGGTAGAAGAGCGCGGCGAGACCCGGATCTTCACCCCGATAGTCGGTGTCGGTGAGCACCGCCAGCGTCTCCCGGTGGGCCTCGAACGCCTCGCGCGCTCCGCTGTAGAAGGTGGATGAGCCGGGCTTTCCGATGGCGGGGGGCGGGACCAGCACGCCGCCGGTGAGATGGGTCGCGCCGTGTCCGGCCGCCCACTGTGCCGCGTCGCGCGCCTGCTCCGGGGTGTCCGAGCTGAGGTTGGCCAGCACCCGCCCGGGCAGGGCCGCGGTGGCCGAGCCGAGCACGTCGTACATCGCGGCGTAGTCGGTCAGGCTCAGCACCACCAGTTCGTTGGCGGCCAGCGCCTGCGCGAGGGTGTCCGCCCGGGCGGCTCCCCGGGCGACCAGGTCGTCGGCTCGGCTCGCGGTCCGGTTCCAGACCGTCACGGGATGGCCCTGGTCCAGGAACGCGCCCACCATCGCCTGACCCATCGGACCGAGACCGATCACGGTTACCGGCTGCTTCTGCATGAGATTCCCTTTTCTAGAACGAACGCTCTATCTAGAGCGGGAGGCTAGCACGACTCTAGAACGAACGCTCTATTCGGTAGGCTTGCGCGGGTGAGGACCAGGGCAGAGCGGGCGGGCGAGCCGGAGACGACCGTCGGTACCCGGGAGCGGATCGTCCGTACCGCCTCCCGGCTGATGCAGCGACAGGGCTACGACGGGACCGGGATCAAACAGATCTCGCAGGAGGCGGCAGCCACTCTCGGATCCGTCTACCACTTCTTCCCCGGCGGCAAGCAGGAGCTGGCGGTCGAGGCGATCCGGCACGGCGACCGGGAGTTCGCCGAGCTGCTGACCGGCATGCTGGCCAGCGCCGAAGATCCGGCCGAAGCGATCGAGGCGGCGGCGCACACCCTCGCCGGGCAGCTGCGCCAGTCGGACTGGGTCGACGGGTGCCCGGTCACCGCCACCGCACTGGGCACCGCCGCCCGTGCCCCTGACATTCAGCGCGCCGCCGCCGAGGCGTTCGCCCGTTGGCGGGGCCTGGTGGAAGCGAAACTGCGGGCGGCGGGCTTCGCCGAGGGCGACGCGGGGGACCTGGCCCACACAGTGATCAGCGCTCTCGAGGGAGCCGAGCTGGCGGCCCAGGTGTCCCGCGACGAGACGCCGCTACGGCTGGCCGGAGCGCACCTGGCCCAGCTGATCCGGGCCGTTCGCAACACCAGCTCGTGAGCAGGGATCGGTGCGGTGATGCGGCGGGTGGTTGGTCAGCGGACGCTATGGAGCTGATGGCGTAAACGAATCGCCTCAGCCGCAGGCTCTCACTTGATCGAACCGGCCGGCGCCAGCCAGCGCATCGGCTGGCTGGTCATTGCGCCGACCTGTTCGAAGTCCCGGTCGTAGTGCAGCAGAGACAGCCCCTGGTATTCGGCGGTTGCCGCGATGAGTAGATCAACGTGTATCCGTCGGCGGTCGTGCCCAGTAATGGCGTGGGCGGACCCGCGTCAGGCGCGGGTGGGTGGTTCGGTGAGGAAGGCGCGCCAGGCGGTGGGGGTGAAGGTGAGGGCCGGGCCGGTCGGGTCCTTGGAGTCGCGGACGGCGACCAGGCCGGGGAGGTTGTCGGCGACCTCGACGCAGTTGCCGCCGTTGCCGCTGCTGCGGCTGCTCTTGCGCCACCGGGCGCCCGTCAGCTCCATGTCTTTGCCACTTCCCTGATTAGATCGACCGACTGCCAGTGGGAGAGCGCCTCGCCGCGCACGTTCTCCCACGCGGCCATTATCGCCGCGAGGTCATCGATGTCGCTAACCACTTCTCCCTCCAGTTGGTTGTCGAGGTAGCCGGCGAGCCGGTGGTCGGGGCAGGTGGCCAGCACGAAGGGGCCGTTCAGCCCGGCGTAGCCACCGACCGAGGCCGGCACGACGTGGACCCGGACGTGCGGCTCCGCGCAGGCCTCCACCAGGGAAAGTAGCTGCTCCCGCATGGTCGCCCGGCCGCCGACGGGCCGGCGGAGGACTCCCTCGTCGATCACGGCGGTGAACTGGGGCGGGTCGTCGCGCCGCAGGACGCCCTGCCGGGCGAGCCGCGCCGAGACGTGCCGCTCGATGTCGGCCCGGGGCAGGGTGCCGGCCCCGGTGAGCACCGCCCGGGCGTACGCCTCGGTCTGGAGCAGGCCGGGCAGCACCAGCGACTCGAACGAGCGCAGCGAAACCGCCTCGCGCTCGATTTCCTGCCAGGGGCGGAACCAGACCGGCTCACGACGTCTTGAAGTGTCCGGCCAAATGTCTGCCACGTCCCGGCCGAGTGCCTCCGCGGCCGACACCCGGTGCCGGGCATGCGGGATGCGGCCCTCGCTCAGCCAGCGGCCCACCGTTTTCGGGTCCACCCCCACGCGCTCCGCGAGGGATTCGGTGGTGTACCCGGTCTCGTTCAGCGCCACCCGCAGCGCGTCGTTCACGGTCCCTCCCCATTGGACGTCTCGAATATCTGCCGACCATATCGCTACGCGGTGTTTCTGTCTCATCACCCAAGGCAGCGTGTTGTGCAGGACGGCGCGGCCGGTGGAGGCGCAGGAGCCCGGCGGTCAGCGTCCAGCGCGGGCCGCCCCGCCAACGGAGTCGGGGCGGCCCATCCATCCGTGAGGCGAAGGGGGAGACATGCGTATCCGGTTCTGGCGGCACCGACCCGAGGCGGCGCCGCGCGTACCCCGGCAGTGGATCGTCCAGAACGAGCGGCCGGCGTGGGCGAGCCAACCCACGGACGTCTTCCCCACCGACGGGCCGGGGCGCGCGGGCAACCTCACGCCGGCGCAGCGATGGCGGGCCGGCGGGTGGCGGCGGAACGGCGGGGCGCGATGAGCCGGGCCGCTCGCCCCCACCTGCCGATGCGTCCGCTCTGGCGGTGCCGGAACTGCGGTGCGGAGTGGCCCTGCCAGCCGGCGCGGCTCGCGCTGCTGGTCGAGTATCGGGCGGACCGCACGGCGCTGCTGGTCTACCTGAGCACGCTGATGGCGGAGGCGGGTGCGCAGTTGTCGCAGCTCAACGGGCACGCTGCCCCGGCGGATCTGACCGAGCGCTTCCTCGCCTGGGCCCGCGTTCGGTGACGGGGCACGGTCGCACGCTCCGGGCCGGAGAGGTGGCCAGGATTTTTCCATCGGGCGTACAACCGAAGTCTGGCCCGACGCCGTCAGCGGGGTGGAATCGTCCACGAGACGGGGTGGGTGGATGCGGGCGGACCTGGAGCAGGAGTACGTCGAGTACGTGACGGCGCGGCTGCCGGTGCTGCGCCGGATCGCGTGCCAGTTGGTCGGGGACGCCCACCGCGGCGACGACCTCGTCCAGACCGCGGTCACCCGGATCTACGTCAACTGGCGTCGCGCCCGGGCCGCCGACAATCTCGATGCGTACGTCCGGACCGTGCTGGTCCGGGTCTTCCTGGACGAGAAGCGCCGGCTCTGGTCCCGGGTACGCCTGATGGACACCCCGCCGGAGGCGGTGCCCACGCCGCCCGACGACACCGTCGAGGACCGGGAGCTGCTGCACGCCGCACTCGCCCAGGTGCCGCCCCGGCAACGGGCCGTGCTGGTGCTCCGATTCCTCGACGACCGACCCGTCGACGAGGTGGCCGCGATCCTCAGTTGCACCGCCGGAACCGTCAAGAGCCAGACCTCGCAGGGCCTCGCCCAGCTGCGCCGGCTGCTCGGTACCACTGCCTACACGTTCACCGGAGAGGGGAAGTGATGGAGGAGAAGCTGCTCACGCCGCTGCGGGACGTCGCGCTCCCGCCGTCCGCGGTGGACCTGCACCGCGCCGTGCGCGACGGGCGCCGGCAGGTCCGGCGCCGCCGCATCGCCACCGCCGCGACCGCCGGCCTCGCCGTCGTCGCCGTCCTCGCCGCCGCCCCGGCGGTGCTCGGCCAGCCCGACCGGCCGGCACCCTTCGTGCCCGGGTTCCCGTCGCCCACCTCGGCATCCGTCGCGCCGATGCCGGATCGCGCCCCGACCGCCTTCGATCCGGGCCGCCAGTACGCCGACTTCGGCTGGCTCCCCGCCGGCCTGACCGATCGGATGGTCGCGACCGGGACCGCCCAGCTCGCCTTGAACGCGTCCCCCCCGATGGACCCTGCCTCGTCCGACCGCACCGGCGGCGCGCAGGTCGAGCTGCGGATCGTGGCTGCGGGCCATGGCATCGCCCTCGAAGGGGCCAACGACTTCGCCGTGCCCAGCGGCCGGGCCGGCTCCGCCGATCTGGAACCCGCCGAGCCGGTGAACGGCCGGACGGCGCGATGGAACAGGCTTGCCTCCGATGCGCGCGGCGCGGCCCTGCGCTGGGAGTACGCCCCGGGCGCCTGGGCCGAGGTGACCGTGCAGGCCGTATCCGAGGGCAGCGACCCCCGCGCGCTCGCCCGTCGGATCGCCGAGGACGTGCGCTACGGCGTGGACCGGCCGATCCGGCTGCCGGTGCGCTTCGCCAACCTCCCGGCCGGCCTGAAGCCGATGGCCTACCGGGTCGGCACCTCGGCTGGCGGTAGCTGGAACGTGGAGCTGTCCTACGGCAGCGGCAGGCGTACGAAGTACGGCGACTGGCCGCTGGTCGTGCTGATGATTCCCCGCTTGTCGCCCTCCGGTGACAACAGCGTGCTCGGTGGCCCCGACTCGACCATCGACGGGCACCCGGCCCGCCGCCGTTCGTCGCCGGACGGCGGCGCCAGCCTCCAGGTGTACGGCGTGCAGGGCCTCTACGTCGAGATGAGCGCGCACGACCAGGCCACCCTCCGCAAGCTCGGGGGCAACCTGGATTCGCTCTTCCGTGGCGCCACGCTGTATCCGAAGGTCAAGGACTGGCGCTGACACCGGCAGCGCGGAGGCACCCGATGGGGTGATTCGTGGGGGCCGCCCGGTTTGGGGGCTCGGCTGCCGGGAAGTCGGACCACGTGCGCGGACTATTGAACAAACTCGAACAGGCCAACCGGCTCGACCGGATCGGCGACCGGCTGCAGCAGATCGTCCAGGGCACTCTGCGCAGCCGGCGGGTCCGGGACCTGTTGCACGGTGTCTGGCTGGGGCATCCGCTCCACCCGGCGATGGTGCAGGTGCCCGTCGGGGCCTGGATGAGCGGCGCGGTGCTGGACATGATGCCCGGGCAGCAGCGGGCCGCCACCACCCTGATCCGGATCGGCACGCTGAGCGCCCTGCCGGCCGCCGTGGCCGGCCTCAACGACTGGGCGGCCCTCTCCCGGGACCAGCGCCGGATCGGCCTGGTGCACGCCGCCGCCAACACCATCGGGCTGGCCTGCTACGCCGGCTCGCTGGCCGCGCGGCGCAACGGCCGGTACGGGATGGGCCGGGCGCTGGCGTATCTGGGATTGACGGCGGCGAGCAGTGGGGCGTACCTGGGTGGGCACCTCGCGTACAAGCAGGGGGCGCAGGTCAGCCAGAGCATCTCGGAGATGCACCTGATGAGCGAGGGGTGGCACCCGCTGGGCGACATGGCCAGCCTGCCGCAGCGCCAGCTCGTCACCCGGGAGATCGACGACGTGGCGGTGATCGTCTACCGGCACGGCGACGACGTGACCGTGATGCTGGAGCGCTGCCCGCACCAGAGCGGCCCGCTCGGCCAGGGCGAGGTGCAGGAGATCAACGGACACGACTGTGTGGTGTGCCCGTGGCACGGCAGCACGTTCCGGCTCAACGGCGGCGAGGTGGTGCACGGGCCGTCCGCCAACGACCAGGTGCTCCTGCCGACCCGGGTGGTCGACGGCCGCCTCGAGGCCCGCCTGCCCTGACCGGCGCCGGCCAGTCACCCTTCCTCGGACGGGGCGGTCAGTCAGCGCGTCGGGCTGACGTACACCTTGCGCAGCGTCTCGTGCACCGTCCAGGTGGTCCGGGCGCCGGCCTCCAGTACGCACAGGTCACCCGGGGCCAGGTCCAGCGTCGGGCCGCCCTCCACGGCGACGCTCGCCCGGCCGGAGAGCACCACGAAGACCTCGTCCGCCTCCACGTCGGTGCTCACCCCCGGGCTGTGCTCCCACACCCCCACGTCCAGCCCGGCCACCGCGGGCACGGGGACGGCGCCCGTGGTCGGGGCACCCTGCCGTACCTGCGCGGCGGGGAGCGGCTCGTGCGGGACGTCCAGACTGGTCGCGCGGACCACGTGCGTCGGCATGGCGACGACGGTAGCCGAGCCGCCGGTCAGCCCTTCCGGTGCCGGCCGACCGCCAGGGTCTGCCCGTCGGCCCGGGGAGCCGGCCGGCGCCGCAGACCCAGCACCGCACCGATCTGCGCGCCGACGATGCTCGCCACCACCAGCACCGCCGAGATCGCCAGCGGCCGGTTGATCCCGTCCTCGACGGCGGCCGGGGATGCGCCGGCCGCCATCGCCGGTGGCCGTCCCGCCGGGTCCACCGCCACGCCGGACGACCCCGGCGCGCCGGTCACCTGCGGCGACGGCTTCGCGGTGGGGGTCTGCGGGGACGGCTTCGCGGTGGGGGTCCGCTGGGACGGCTTCGCGGTCGGAGCCTGCGGCGACGGCTTCGCGGTGGGAGCCGGGCCGATCGCCTCCACCGCGCCGCCCGGAACCGACGTGCCCGCTGCGTCGCCGGGTGTGGCGGGGCGGGCAGCCGGCGTACCCGGGGCGGGCACCGGACGGGACGCCGGCGTGCTGACCAGCCGCCCCGTGGCGTGGCGGCGGGCCCCCTCGTCCACCGCCCCCTCGGGCAGTTCGAGCAGTTGGCCGGGGTGGATCCGGTCCGGGTCGGCGAGCCGGTTGAGCCGGGCCAGTTCCCGGTAGCGCTCGAAGTCGTCCAGGTAGCGCTCGGCGACCGTACCCAGGTAGTCGCCCTTCGCCACCCGGTAGACCGCCGGCTCGTCGGCGTCCGACGAGGCCCGCACCGGCGGGGTGGCGAGCGGGGGGACGGCCTGGTCGGGCGGCGCGACCCCCCGGGCGACCTGCGCGGCGGCCGGGTGCGGTGCGGTGACGGTGGCGACGCTCGCCGTGGTCGGGTGCGGTGCGGTGAGGGTGGCGGCGCTCGCGGCGGCCGGGCTCGCCGCCAGGATCAGCGCCACCGAGCCGACCAGCGCGGCCGCCGCCCGCTGCTGCCGGCGCATCCCGGGCAGCCGGGGGGCCGGCCGGCGCAGCGCCGCCGCCAGCAGCTCCACCAGTGCGGAGAAGGCGAACGTCGCCCAGCCGAACCAGCCCACCACGGCCAGCGCCCGCAGGAAGAGCTGCCCGTCGTCGCGGCTGGTCAGCGCGGTGCCCACCTCGGCGAGGGTGGGCAGATGATCGGGGAGGGGGTTGCCGGCGAGGGCGAGGAGCGCGATCGGCCCGCCGGCCAGCACCGCGCAGAGCACGACGAGGGCGCCGAGCCCGGTGAGGACCTGGCCGGTCCGCCGGGCGGTGGAACGTCGGGGTACGGCCATGGCTGGTTTCCCTTCCTACGGTGCCCCGGTGAGCGCCCGTGCGGTGGCCTCACCGGTGACGGTGACGGAGTTGCCGAGACCGAAGAGGCCGAGCAGGTCCCGGCGGTAGGTGATGCGGACGCGTACCCGGATCTGCTTCTCGCCGTCGACAACCGGGAAGCTGACCTGGTGGCCGCTGACCCCGCCGGCCGCGCGCAGGTAGCTCGCGACGGCGTCCCGGGCGCCCGCCTCGTCGATCTCCTTCGGGCCGCCCTCGATGGCCCGGGCCCGGTCGATCATCTGGCCGCCGCTGCGGGCCGCCTCGGCGGCGAGGTTGTCGGCACGTTGCAACGACCGCAACTGCCCGGCCCCGTCGTACGCCAGGCTGATGATCACGAGTACGCCGGTCATCGCCACGGCGAGGAAGAGACTCACCCGGCCGCTCTCCGGCGTGCGCGCCGCGGTCATCGTCGGCTCCGGTAGGTGTCCAGCGGGGAGGTGAAGCTCGCCGAGACGGTCTTGCCGCCCGGCACTCCGGGCAGCCCCGGCGCCCTCAGGTCGGCGAAGGAGACCCTGCAGGTCACCGTGACCGTGACGGTCGCCGGCACCCCGGGTGCGCTGCGGTACGCGGCGGCGAAGCTGGTCGCCGTGCCCCGGACCGAGCCGCGGAAGGTCAGTGCCGGCGGTGCGGTGCAGTCCAGCCCCGACCAGTCAAGCTGGCGGCGGGCCGCGTCGGTGGCCGCGGTCCGGCCGGTACGCGCGTCCCGGGCGAGCGAGGCGGCCCGGGCGGCATCGTGCGCGGCCGACTCCACCGCCTCGTCGGCCACGGCCGTCCGCCCGGCCACCCCGGCCAGCACCATCAGCAGGATGAAGGCCGGGGCGAGCACCGCCACCTCGATCGAGACGGAGCCTCGTTCGCGCACCGGCCTCACCCCGTCGTCCAGCGTTCGACCGGTCCGTGCGCGGTCTGCCGGACCGGGAAGTCGACCCCCGGGATCACCGACAGGGAGCGCCCGCTGACCGTGCAGGTGACCTCGGTGGCGGTGGTCGTGCAGGTGGGGCCGGGGGTCTGCCAGTCGACGAGCCAGTCACCGGCGGCGCGCAGGAAGGTGGTAGCCCGGTCCCGGCCCGCGCCGGGCGGCGCCTGGAGCGTGCGCTGGGCGTTCACCCCGGTCTGCGCCGCGTTCAGGGCGGTGGAGCGGGCGACGAACCAGACGGCGAGCTGGATCGAGGCGAAGAGCAGCACCAGGATCGCCGGCATCACCACCGCCAGCTCGACCGGGTTGGCCCCCCGCTCCGCCCCGCCCTCGGCGAGCCGGCCACGGACCGCGGTGGCGAGCCGCCCCGGGCCGCGCAGGCCGGTGGGCCGGGCGGCGGACGCCGGCCGGCTCCTCCGGTCCGTACGGGCGGGGCGGGGCATCACGGCGCGGTGTTGTTCGGGATGGCCCGCATCCAGTTGTTGGCCTTGGTCAGGGCGAGGGTGGTGACGGCCATGGCGACGGCGACCAGGCCGAAGATGATCACGGCGGTCGGCACCGGGCTGTCGCCCCGCTCCGTGTCCCGCCGCAGCTCGGCCAGGCGGCTGGTCACCGTGGCGTACAGGTAGGTGTAGAGGCGCATCGGGTTCTCCTTCTCCGGGGTGGGTTCACAGACGGGCCAGGAACGGATAGACGGCGAAGCCGAGCAGGACAAAGACCAGCAGCGAGCCCGGGATGTCCAGCCGGCTGGTCACCCCCTCGGCCCGGGCCAGGTTGTCGGTACGGATCTGGTCGCGCAGCGAGTCGGCGCGGCTGCGCAGGGTCTCGTGCACCTGGGCGCCCTCGCTGCCGGAGGCGCGCATGATCGCGCCCACGTCGCCCAGCTCCGGGATGCCGATCCGGTCGGCCAGTTCCTGAAGCTCGTCCCAGGGCGAGTGCATCTGGAGTTGGGCGATCCGCAGCGCCTCCCGGATCCGGTCGAAGACCCAGCCGTCGCAGACCCCTGCCGCGCGCTCCAGCGACTGCACCGGGCCGTGCGCCGCGGAGAGCTGCAACGCGACCAGGTCGAGGTAGGTGCAGACCGCCTGGCGGAACTCGTCCCGCGCGGCGTCCGCCTTCGCCAGCACGTCGCGGTGCGCGACCAGGCCGGCGACCAGGGCCAACCCCAGGCTCCCCAGCACCGGTACGACCACCGGCAGCGGCACCCCGGCCAGGAAGAGCAGGGCCGACACCAGGGCCGGCGTGGCGAACCCGACGAGCGCCGAGAGCAGCACCGACAGGGCGTACTGCTCCGGGGTCCGGTCGAGCAGGGCGAGCTGCCGGTGCGGCGGGCGCAGCCAGCGGGAGAAGCCGCCGAGCCAGTCCGGCCCGCGCCGGCCCGCCACCGCCGGGCCGGGGGGCTGGTGCAGCCGGCGCAACGCGGGGCCGAGCGCCGGGGTGGCCGGCAGTGCCTCGCGTACCACCAGGAAGAGGCCGAGGCCGACGGCCGCCCCGCCCAGCACGGCGACGGCGAGCTGCCAGTTGACGAGCACGCTCACGCGATCGTCTCCTCCGGGTCGGGGGCGGGCAGGAAACGCGCCGGCCGGGGCGGCTGGCTCATCGAGCGCACCCAGATCAGCAGCCCGACGAACGCGGCACCGAGCGCCGCCATCACCAGCTGCCCGACCGGGGTCCGGTACGGCCGGATGTACTCGGTGTTGACCAGCCCGTACGCGAGGGCGGCCAGGGTCATCCCGGTGAGGAAGCGGACCGCGAACCGGGGCTGCGTACGCTTCGCCTCGATCTCCCGGCGGGTGGCCACCTCGGCGGACGCGGCCGAGGCGATCGAGCCGAGCACGTCGCCGAGCCGTTCACCCCGGTCGGTCAGGTGCAGGATCAGCGCGGCCACCACCTGGTCGCAGACCGGGTCGCCGATCTCGTCCGCGAAGGCGAGCAGGGCGGACTTCGCCAGCCAGCCGGCCTGGAGCCGCGCGGCCAGGGTGCGTACCTCCTCCTGGATCTCCTCCGGGGCGGTGGCGATGGTGCCGATGATCGCCTGCTGGAGGCCCTGGCCGGTGCCGCAGATGTCCTTCAGCCGGCGGGTCCACTCGCCGACCGCCTCGATCCGGGCGATGGTCCGCTGCTCGGCCCGGCCGACCGCGAACAGCCACGGCACCCCGGGCACGGCCAGCGCGACGAGCAGCCCGACCACCGGCAGCCCGGTCAGCAGGAAGGTCAGTGCGCCGGCCACCACCGCCGCGCCGAGCAGCACCCGGCGCCGCCGCTGCTCGCGTCGTCCCGCCCCGGCACCGGGCCGGAGCCGGCGCAGGCCAGGCTGGGTACCCGGGGTCGGCCCGGCGGGCCGGCCGGTGCCGACCAGCGCGACCACGGCCAGCACCAGCCCGGCCGCGCACGCCGCGCCGGAGAAGAGGGCGACCAGCTCGATCGTCGACATGGTTGCTACCGCTGTCCGAGGCGGGTGTGCCGGGGGCGGCGCCAGGCACCGGTGCCGGCCTCGATGAACCGGGTCAGCAGCCGGGCGTCGTAGCCGACCCGCAGGAGCTGGTCACGGACCCGCTCGGGCAGGTGTCGGGGGACCGCCCGGCCGTCCGGCCCCGGCCCGAAGACGGTGGTGGTGGTGATCCGGTTGTTCGCACCGACCCCGACCACCTCTTCGACGTGGGAGACGAAGCGGTGTTTGCGGCCACCGATCGCGGTCTCGTCCTCGACGTTGACATAGACGATCAGGTCGAGCGCGTTGCCCGCCATCCGGCGGGCCTGGTCGACCGTCATTTCCCGGCCGTGCGAGAGCGCCAGCTCGATGATCCGTTCGCTCACCCCCGCCGGGCTACGGGCGTGGATGGTGCACATCGACCCGCGGCTGGTGGTCATCGCCTGGAGCATCGGCACGATCTCCCGGGAGCGGACCTCGCCGACGATGATCCGCAGCACGCCCATCCGCAGCGAGACCGGGATCAGGTCGGCGATGGTGACCTCGCCGGCCGGGCGGCCGTCCAGCCCGCGTTCGCCGTGCCCCTCGCGGGCCTCGAAGCTCATCACCGCCCGGTGCTTGTGCCCCCGGCGGGCCGGCAGCAGCTCGCGGCTCTCCTCCAGCAGCACGTACGGCTCGTCCGCCGGGATCTCGTCCATCAGCGCCCGGATGACCGTGGTCTTGCCCGCCCCGGCCAGCCCGGCGACCATGATGTTCAGCCCGGCCCGCAGGGAGGCGCGCAAAAAGTCGCGCAGCAGCGGGTCGATCATCTCGTCCAGGTCGGGGCGGCCACCGGCGATGTCCTCCAGGCTCACCGCCAGGGTGTTGTGCTTGCGGATCACCGCGTACGGGCGGTGGCTGACCAGGAACACCGCGGCGAGCCGGCTGCCGTCGGGCAGTTGCAGGTCGAGCGTGGGCTTCGAGGTGGACAGGGAGCGTTCGGTGGCACCCGCCCGGCGGGCCGCCGCCTGGAGGATCTCCACCAGCTCGTCGTCGCTGTCGGCGATCGGCTCGGCCCAGTCCACCCCGCCCCCGTGCCGGGTGATGCGCACCTGGTCGCAGCCGAGGATGTGCACCTCCTCGATGGTCTCGTCGACCAGCAGCGTCTGGAGCCGCCCCAGGCCGACCAGTTCGGCGGTCACCTGGTCGAGCAGCAGCCGTTCCTCGTCGGCCGCCATGGGCGTGCCGGCCCGGCGCACCGAGTCCGCGTACGCGGAGACCACCGCGACGGCCAGCCGCGCCCGCTCGACCTCCTCGGCGTCGGCGTCGAACTCCCGGCCCCGCTGCCAGAGGGTGAGCCGTTCGCTCAGCTCCCGGCGCAGCTCGCGGACCACGGCGAAGTCCACCCGGGGGCGGGGCGGCGCCGGGGGCGCCGGCGGCGCGACGGTCGGGGGGTGGGGCTGCCCGTTCGGCGGGGCCAGCGGTGGCATGGTCGAGGTGGCGCCGGGCTGCTGCCCGCGCGGGTCGTGCGAGACGGGCTCAAACCGCACCGGACACCCCCGGCGCGGTCGGCGCGGTCACCGCGCGGGGCTGTGCCGCGCCCGGCCAGGCCAGCCGGGCCTGCCGCCGGTCCAGCAGCGCCCGGACCGGCACCTCCAGGGCACCGGCCGCGCGCATCAGCGGCCGGCCGGAGCGTACGGTGCCGCCGAGGCTGAGCACCGCCGCGGTACGCGGGTCGTGCGGCAACCGGGCGATCACCGGCAGCCGCAGCGCCTTGCTGATCTCACTGTTGCCGTGCCCGTCGCCGACCACCAGCAGGCGCAGCGTGCCCGGGGGCACCCGGTGCTCGGTGAAGTCCCGTTCGACGGCGCGGATCGTGGCTCGGGTGGCCGACAGGTCGGGCAGGTGGGCGCGGGTGACCAGCAGCACGATCGCGGCGGCCCGCAGCACCGGCCACGGTGGACCGGCCACCTGGAGCCGGCCGCAGTCGACCAGCACGTCGTACGGGGGGACGCCCCGCTCCAGGTCGGTGAAGAAGTCGGCGAACCGCTGCCAGAGCGGCGTCACGCTGCCGGCCTGGGCCGGGTCGACCACGCCCGGCAGCAGCAGCCGCTCCCGCTTCGGCGCGTCCAGGTCGACCAGCTGGGACCAGAAGGCGCTGTCCAGGTTGCCGTCGCGCAGCTCCCCGACGGCCAGCTCGCCGATGCCCCGGGGACCGTCGAGCGCCCCGCCCAGGTAGCCGGCGAGGATCGAGCCGCCGGCCGGGTCGCACTCGGCCAGCACCAGCCGCCGGTGCCAGCTCAGCGCGGCGGCCAGCGCGGAGGTGGTGACGCCGGGCGAACCCTTCGCCGAGAGCAGGGCGATGATCGCCATCAGGCCGCCTCGGTGAGTACGAGCGCGATCCGGTCGTCCGCGGCCAGCACCACCACCGCCGGCACGTCGCGTACGGCCAGGGCCACGTAGACGACCACGTCGTCGTTCTCGGGGGCGGCGGTGTCGATCACCGTGGCCTCGAACCGGGTGCCGCCGCCGCTTGCCGCGCCCCCGGCGTTCGCGTTGCGATCGGGGGTGCTGATCAGCAGAACCTTGTCGCCGGGGTGGAGCGTACGGGCCGGCACCCGGCTCGGCTTGAGCCCGAGCGCGACCTGCTGCTGCCCGGGCCCGAGCAGCGGGGCGTCGGTGAGCTGGGCGGCGGTCAGCAGGGTGCCCGGGGTCAGCCGGACGGCGGCCCGCAGGCCCACCACCTCCTTCAGCCGGCTGGTGGGCACCGGTCGCAGCCCCTGCCCGCCGGAGACCCGGACCGCGACCAGGTCGCCGGCGCTGAGCTGCTGACCCACCTCCACCTGCCGGGCCACCGCCAGGTAGGTGCCGGTCGACCGGACGGAGGTGACCGCGAAGGCCGCACCCAGCCCACCGAGGGCGATCAGCAGCACCGCCAGGCCGAGCAGGCCGGGGCGTACCCGCCGCTGCCGGACCACCCGGGGCGGCGCCACCGGCGCGTCCACCGAGATCCCGTTCCGGGTCGCCACACTCATCGGGTCACCACCTGAAGCTCGTTGATCTGCACCGGGACGGTGTTGCTGACCCGGGTCTGCACTGGGAGTTGGTGGCTCGTACCACCCGCCCGCCAGCGCACGGTCCAGTACGTGGTGGCGCTGACCCGGTAGGTGTCGGCTCGGGCGTACCCCCGGTCGTAGCCGCAGTCGGGGGAGGGCTGCCCGGCCCACGGACCGTTCGCGGCGTACGCGGTGCCGGGCCCGGTGCAGGTGATCTTGGAGCCGTCGCCCATGTCCCAGACGACGTGGGTCACCTTGGCCTCGATCCGGACCGTCAACCCCCGGTCCGAAGCGGAGGCCCGCAGCGGCCCGAAGTAGGAAGCTCCCCTGCTGGCCCACATCCAGACGGGCAGGCCGACCAGGCCCGGCCCGTTGTTCCGCCAGGGTGCCACCGCGATCCGGGGCGGCAGCAGCGAGATCGAGGCCAGCGCGCGGCGGGCCAGCTCCTCCGGGTCGGGCGGCGCGCCGAAGCCGGGTGGCGGGCCGTCCCGTAGGACGACCGTCTGCTGGCCCAGGTCACCGCCGTTGCACGTCTGCGTGTACCACTGCTTGCCGGGGGGCGCGGTCTGCTGCGGCTCGGCGAGTTTGTAGTAGCAGCCGTCGCCGTTGTTGAACCAGCCCAGCTGGTCGTGGTAGCAGGGGATCGTCCGGCCGTTCCACTGGCACTTCCCGCCGGTGCCACCGGATCCACCGCCTCCGCCGGGGTTACCGCCGCCGCCCGGCCCGCCCGGCCCGCCCGGTACGCCCGGGTCGTCGTCCCAGACGTTGCAGTCGGTCTGCCCGGGCGGGCAGTTCCCGCCGGGGCCACCCGCCCGTGCCGGTACGCCGGTCAGCGCGAGCACCAGCGCCAGACCGGCGGCGAGCAGCAGCCGGCGGGGTGCCCCGGCCCGGGTCGGGTGGGCCGGGGCACCCCTTCCTCCCCAGGTCAGCACGGCTGGTCCTGATGTGCGGCGCCGGCGTTGATCAGCCACCGGCCGTCCGGGTAGCGGGTGGCGATGGCGGTGGCGAGGTACCGCCCGCCGCGTGAGCCGGGTACCACCCGGTGATCCTTGGCGTAGACGAGGCGGTAGCCGGTGGCGTCCAGGCAGTCCTGGATCTCCACGGTGGGTGGGTCGGCGGCCAGATCGACCGATACGACGGTGGGATCGGAAACGAGTGTTCCGGTACGCATCGCGCCGTGCTCCTTCGCTTCGCGAATTGCCATCCGTTCCCGGGTCAGCAGTGGATCCGCCAGGAATCGGGTCAGCGCGGGATGGCGGGGGTCGCTCCGTACGCTCGCCGCCTGGGACGCCGCCAGATATCCGGAATAGGCGGCGAGGGCCGCTTTCCCGGCCGCCTGTTCGTCCGCTGTGGAATGGGTTGCCGGTGGGTCGCCGAGCCCGGTCAGTGGGTCGCCGGCCGCCTCCGGATCGGTGCCGCAACCGGCGCTGGCCGCCAGCAGCGCCAGGCTGAGCAGGCAGATTTCCCATCGGCGGGAATGCCGTGTTCGCAACACCGCGCCCTCCTCGGTGGCGACCCGGAGCGGTTGCGGGAGCGCGCTCCGGCATGCGGAAGCGCACCCGGATGGTTTCACCCGGGCCTCAAGTGGCTGCCGCTGTATTTACCTGTGCTGATCTTTAACGAATTCGAAACGTGCTGTCTCCGGTCGGCGTACGACGCCAATGGATCCGGGGTTGCGTCGCACCCAAGGGGCGAGCATAGGCTGACGTCCGCCGATACAACAGAGGTAATTCAATCAATTACCCTCAGTGATGACAGGTGGTGGTGGCCCGGTGGGTGTCCGAAGGGCGATCCGCAGTCGATGGTCGGCCGGGCCGGAGGCCCCGGTCTCCTCGTCCTGTCAAGTGGTCCGGGGCGCCAGCCGGCCGCCATGCGGCGGAGAAATGGGCGGCATCGACGCCTCTGGCCCGATCCGTCCCGCTGGCGTCGGCGCCGGTCCGGACCGGTCACGCGGCGGACCGGGGGTCGCTCGCCGGTCCGGCCGGAGCGCCGTTTTCGGCGCCGTCCGCCACGTGCCGAGGCGACGAAAACTACTCTCCGTGCCTCCCGTTGAGACGGTCCGCGATCGGGTCGGGGTGCTGGCATGACCGCCGAACGGCTCCGCCGCGACCCGCCGCGGGTCGACGCCCGGCGTCCAGCGGTACGTCTGCTCGCCGCCCTGGCGGTCGTCCCGCCGATGCGGCTGGCCGTCGCCCGGTACGCCGTACCCCCCGGCTCCGCGGACCGGGCCCGGTGCGACGGCTGCGCCGCGCCGATCGGCCTGGACCGGCCGCTGCCGGCGCTCGGCCCGGCGGCCCGGTGCCCGGCGTGCCGGGGCCGGGTCGGCGCGGCACCCGGCACGGTCGAGTTGGCGCTGGTCGCGGCGCTGGCGGTGCTCGTGCTGGCCGGCGGCCCGGCCGGTGCGCGGCCGGCGATGGCCTGGTGGCTCGCCTGGGCGGTGCCGCTGGCCCTGGTCGACGCCGCGGTGCACCGGCTGCCGGACCGGCTCACCTATCCGGCGGCGGGCGGCGTCTGGGTGCTGCTCGGGGCGGCCGCGCTGGCCGGGGCCGACCCGGCGCCCTGGCTGCGCGCCACCGTGGCCGGGCTGGCCCTCGCCGCCGGCTTCGCGGCGACCACCCTGCTGCTCGGCCGGCGCGGGTTCGGGCTCGGCGACGCCAAGCTGGCGCTCGGCGCCGGCGCGCTGCTCGGCTGGTACGGCTGGCCGGTGCTGATGGCCGGGCTGGTGCTGGCCGTCAGCCTCGCCGCGCTGGTCGGCCTGGCGCTGCTGGCGGCCCGCCGGGTCCGCTGGTCCAGCCACCTGCCCTTCGGCCCGTTCCTCATCATCGCCACCGCGCTGACCCTGCTTCTCACCACCTGACCGGGCCGCCGTGGCGGGCCGGGGTCAGTGGGCGGTCGCGCCGTCCGGGTCGGACGGCCGGCGCTGCGCCGGCTGGCCGGGCGTGCCCGTCATCCGCTCGACGACCTCCTCCAGCGCGGGGAAGGCGTACGCCCAGTTGTGGCACTTGAAGCTGCGCAGCCCCTCGATCGGGGTACGGCAGTCGGCGCAGTGCACGCCGGGGATCGCGTCCGGCACCTCGGTGTTGACGTACTTGCGCTCGCCGAGGATGACGCGGGCGATCATCGCCGGGTCGTGCACCGTGTGCAGGGCGGAGGCGACGATGTCGTACCAGCTCACCCGGCGACCGCACTTCGGGCAGTCCGGCTCGTCGCCGCTGACCCAGAGCGGCGCGCCGATGCAGCGCGCCGGCAGGTTCAGCAGCTTCTCCAACCGGCGTACGTCCTGCTCCGAGGTGGTCCAGCGGTGCCGACCCGGCAGCGAGGCGGGCGAGTCGTAGACGGCGCGGAACACCACCGGGTCGACCTCCACCGTCTCCCGCCCACCGGTCATCGGTACCTCCTCGTCGAGCCGTGCCTCCCACCGTCGTACCAGGTGAACCGCGTACGCAGCCGGATCACGGACAGGACGGGCCGCGGTGTGTCGGCGCTGACCTGGCACGAGGGGCCGCCGGGGGTGCGTCAGCCCGTCGTCCAGGTCCGGAGCTTCTCCGGGTTGCGCACCGCCCAGATGCGCGTGATCCGGTCGCCTGCCACGTCGAACGCCAGCACCGTCACGGTGACGCCGTCCAGCTGAGCCACCAGGCCGGGCTGACCGTTGACCGTACGCTCGAGGATCGTCAGGTTTGGGGCCCGGCCGGCGACGTCGACGAGCACGCGGGCGACCTGCTCGCCACCCCGGATCGGGCGGAGTTCGGCGCTGACGAGGCCGCCGCCGTCGCTGACCGCCGTGACATCGGGGTCGAGGAGGCCGATGAGAGCCTCGATGTCCTTGGCTTCCCAGGCCTGTCTGAAGTCCCTGACGACGTCGGCGCGCCGAGCCGCCGGAGTGGCGGGAGCCTGCGACGTGCGGAGGCGACGGCGGGCCGACGAGGCCAGCTGGCGGCACGCCGCCGGGGTACGGCCGACGATCTCGGCCACTTCGGCGAAGGAGTAGCGGAAGACGTCGTGCAGGATGAACGCGACGCGCTCGGCCGGGGTCATCGATTCGAGCACGACGAGGAAGGCCATGTTGATCGACTCGTCGAGGGTGACCCGGTCGGCCGGGTCGGCGGCGACGCCGTCCGACCGCCCGTTGGTCCACTCCGTACGTTCGGGTAGCGGTTCCGGGATCCATTCGCCCACGTAGCGCTCCCGCCGGGCCCGTGCCGAGCCGAGCAGGTCGAGACAGATGCGGCTGGCGACGGTCGTCAGCCAGGCGCCCGGGGATTCGATGGCGTCCCGCTGGTGTGGCGACATGGCGTACCAGCGGGCGTACGTCTCCTGGACGACATCCTCGGCATCGGCCAGCGAGCCGAGGAGCCGGTACGCGAGATTGGTCAGCTGACGCCGCTCACTCATGATCGCGCTGAAACCCGGATCGGGCCGGCCGTGTCCTGGCCCGGATCGGTTGGTCATGGTTCGCCGACTCCCGTTGCTCGCAGCTGCCCACCAGTTCGACGAAACATCGCCCCGAACTGTGAGGTCGGCGCGTCGCCTCACGGTCCGTGGGGCCGGGTCGAGCGGCGGCCGAGGGCGCGGAGAACCTAACCCTCGTTCGAGGTGTTCAGCGGCTTGCGCCAGACCGACACGTGGCTCTCGCTGTCCGAGGTGAAGGGCGCCCCGTTCCAGTCCGCCACGCGCTGCTCCAGCGTCAAGCCGGCCAGCCGGGCCATGAGGTCGCACTCGGCGGGCCAGATGTAGCGGAAGTTGCTGTAGCCGTAGCGGGCGCTCCCGTCCGCCAGCCGCCGGTAGTGGTGGGAGGTCCCCTGCTGCGTGACCATGTCGTAGGTGTCGAAGCCGACGTGCCGGTCGGTCACCTCGAACGGCACCGCCGACTGGCCAGGCGGAAACCGCCGGATGCCCGGCACCCACAGCTCGATGACGAAGCGACCACCCGGTGACAGGTGCTGGGCGGCGTTGCGGAAGCACTGCACCTGCTCGTCCTGGGTGCGGAGGTTGCCGATGCTGTTCCACACCACGTACACGAGCGAGAACTGGCCGGGGACGGTCGTTGTGGCCATGTCGCCGACGGCGACCGGCAACGCCTCCGCGGGCACCTTGCGTCGTAGCTGGTCGACCATCGGCTGCGACAGCTCGATCCCGGTCACGGGGATGCCTCGGGCGGCCAGTGGGATCGCCACCCGACCCGTACCGACCGCGAACTCCAATGCGGGGCCGCCGTCGGCCAGCCGGGCGAGGAACTCGACAGCGGGATCGAGCACCTCGGGCGCGAACATCTCGGCCGAGGTCTCGTCGTACCGCTCCGCAGTGTCCTCGTCCCACAAGTCGCTGCTCGTCACGGGCTGAAGCGTGCTCGCCCTCCTGCGACTCACGCCACCCCCCCTGACGGCGGCCCGCCGACGCAAGGATGCGCGGAGGGGACTCGCCTCCGCGGGAGCTTCTGTCGCCCTCGCACCACCCGCCGCCACCACAGTACGTGGATGGAGCAATCGTCGCAATAGTGATACGATCGCTCCATGTCCAGGGGTGCGGCGTTGGCTGCGATCAGCCCGGTGGCCAGCGAGCAATGGGGCATGATCACAGCAGGGCAGGCCCGCCGTCTTGATGTCTCCCGGCAAGACCTGAAACGACTCGTCGACGACGGGACGCTTGCTATCGCGGATCAGGCCGCACGCGTGTACCGGCTCACGGGTGCGCCCGAAGACCCAGAGCTGGATCCGCTACGCGCGGCCTGGCTGCAACTCGGGGGCGCCAAGTCATGGCACGAGCGTATCGCCGCCCCCGATGCCATCGTCAGCCACCGCAGTGCCGCCCATCTGCGCGGCCTCGGTGATCTGATTGCACATGAGCACGAGTTCTACGCCACCACCCGGCTGCGACCTCGCCGCAACGACATCAAGCTCCGCGTACGTTCGCAGATCGCCCCGGATAGCTGGGAGGTCTGGGGTGGCCTGCCCGTACGGACCGTGCCAGCGATCATCGACGATCTGCTCACCGATGGAGAGGACGAGTCCGCAGTGGCACAGGTCGTGCAGGACGCCCTCGCTCTGGGCCTTCTGCACAACGACGCGCTCAACGCCATCATCGCGCCACACGCGGTCGCCTACGGCCACCCTGACCCGGGAGAGTTTGTCCGGGTGCTCGTCGGCGAGGGGACGCGTAGATGAGCCGGTCCACGTTCCGGTATGAGACGCCTTCGGCGTTCCGGACAGCACTCAAGGAACGCTTCGGGCAGATCGCGCGAATTGATCGGCGCTACCGGCTCGACGAACTCCAGCGTCAGTTCGCCTACGACCGGGCACTCGCCCGGTTGTTCAGATCCGATGACGCCGACCGGTGGGTGCTCAAGGGCGCTGGAGCGCTGTTGGCCCGGCTCACCACGGCCCGGCACAGCAAGGACGTCGACGTGTTCTTCAACGCCACCGACGCCGATGTCAACGACGCCGTCGACGCTCTGCGTGCCGCGCTCCGGATCGACCTCGGCGATCATTTCGCCTTCGACGTCACACGCGTCGCTCCCCTCCAAGAGGAGGCCAGAGGAGCCCGCGTACACGTCAACGCCCGACTCGGCCCGACGTCGTTTGCCGGCTTCCACATCGATGTTGTTGTCGGCACCGTCATGACCGGCACACCAGACGTCGTCGCTCCGCTGACGCCACTGAACATCGAGGGACTCGTTCGGCCGAACTATCGCGTCTTCCCGATCGCCGACCACCTGGCCGACAAGCTCTGCGCGACCATCGGTACCTACGCCCGAGACGGGCAGCCCGCGAGGAGCACCCGGGTCAAGGACCTCGTCGACATCGCCATCATCGCCATCACGCACGCCATCAGCGCCGATACGCTGCGCACCGCTGTCGTCAGCAACGCGGCGATGCGCAAGATCGAACTACCCGAACGATTCGTCGTGCCCGACGCCGTCGGCTGGGCCGCACGCTACCCGAGAGTCGCAGCAGAGGCACCCGGCACCGTCCCGGACTACGACACCGCCATCAGCCTCGCGAGCCAGATTTTCGATCCCGTGCTCGATGCAACAGCGATCGGCGTCTGGGACCCGTCGGCGCGGACCTGGATCCCGCACTGATCTCGCTGTGGGACCGAGCGCCCGCCACCGGTGCGTCCCGCCCCGTCTACTGCTCTCGTTCAGATGGATCGCCCCGAACGCTCTTCGAGGTCCACGACTACGGCGGCGAACACGTTGGCGTGCTCGCCGCCATGTGGCGCAAGTGATCCCGCTCCTACACCCAACTCGGCTTCACCATCGCCGAGAGCAGCGGCGGTTGATCGAAACTGGTCTGGGCTGTCAGCCGAGCCCAGCCCGATCGAAGCGGTCCAGCAGGCTCGGCTTACGGGCATGCCGCTCCCGCAACTGCCCCACACGCCGCAGAAACGCCTCGGTGTCGCCGTCCCGATCGGCCAACGCCTTCAGGTCGGACAGCAGCGCGACGGCGGCGTCGTACTCCTTCGGCTTCTTCGTCTCGATCATCGCGGCCACCCGCTGCCACGCCTGCTCCCTCCGTCCGGCGAGCGCGTTCAGGTGTTGCTCGCGGGCAGCAGCAGCCGCCCGCTCCCGGCGCTCCCGCTCGGCCGCCTCGCACTCGCGGGCAACCCGCTGGCGTCGTAACCAGCGCTCCCCGGCGGCGGCCAACAACTCCCCGGCCATGCGGCGACGGCCAGTGCCCTCGTTCGGAGTCGCGCCGTGGAAGCGGGCCAGGAGCTCCGACCGCAGGTGCGCGTTGTCAGCGCGCAACAGTCGTACGACGACATCGTCCTTCTCCGACTCGGGCAGCGCCTTCACCCAGCGGGACAGCGCCGCCACCGATGGCGTCTGCTCCTTGAGCGGCGTGCTCGACTCGGCTGCCACGGCAAGCAGATCCGGGTCCAGCCGCAGGAAGTCGACCAGGGCGCGCTGCGGCCCGGACAGGTCCCCCAGACCGGACGGTACGGGCGGCTCCGGTTCGTCGTCGTCCAGCTCCCGGCCCTGTACGCACAGCAGCCACGCCAGGTACAGCAGCCGCCGATCACCGGCCGCCAACTCTGCCCGAGCGGGAAGGATCGCGGCGAGGTGGCCCCCGCCGTCGTACTCCTCGTCGCCGTCCTCGTCCTCGCTGTGCAGGTCGAGGATTACGTGGGTGCGGGTCGCCCAGGAACAGGCCGATTCCCCGGCGCAGTGCTCCGCAGCCGTGTCCGGGTCGAGCACCGCGATGGGTAGCCGCAGGGCGATCCGGTGTGTTCCCCAGTTCGCCAGGTAGAGGAACGCGTCGAAGTATCGCTCCATCCACTCCCGCGGGTCGCCCTTCAGGTCACCCCACTGGTAGTCGTTGACGAAACTCGACGATGTGATCCGGGCCCGCGTCGACAACGCCCGCAGCTCCCGCTGCTGCACCGACGTCAACGGCCGGTCGACCGCCACGAACTCGTAGTACTGGTACTCACTCACCGCCGACACCCTCCACCATGGGGATCACACGCCCGCCCAGTGCCGGTACGCCTCGATCCACTCCGCGCCGGCCGGTGCCGGCTCCGGCAATGAAAGATCCAGAATCCCGATCGCCTGACGGAATCGACCTCGATGGCAGATTATCCCCGGGCTGCCGCTGAAGGGCTGCCGCCCCGACATGCCGCTTGCCAGCACGGGCCGTCCGGCCAACACCGCGGGCGCGATTCGTCGCCCGCAGCCCCCCGACCTGCATGTTCACGCCGAAACTGCCCGGTACCTCATGCTGAACGATGTGCCGTGAACCGTCGCGTGACACGGTCGGTGCCGGGAAGCGGACGCGCGTAGGCGGGAGGATGGGCGGATGTTCCTCTTGCCCGCGACCGCGAAGCTGCGCCAACGCATCGGCCCGTTCGCCCCGCCCGACGGCGAGCGGTCCACGACGTTGCTCGGTGACTGGTACGCCACCATGCTCCCGTGGCGGCCGCAGGTCGCGCTGCTCGTCAACGAGCGGACGTTGCTGCCGGTGCTCATGCCCCTCGCGCCGGCCGCCACCATGCCGGCTCGGGTCGCCGACCAGGTCGGCGCGGTGCTCGCCGCCCACGGTGTGCCCGACCCGGTCATCCGCGCCGAGGTCGACCAGATGCGCCAGTGGCGGATCGTGCCGACAACCAATCGCAGCGTCGTCGGCATCATGACCGAGTTCGCCTTCCTCGCCGACACCTGGCGCAACACCGCCAAGCCGAACCTTCTCGATCTGGCCCTGCGGCTGGCCGCGACACCGTGCAGCCCGCTCTACAAGCGCCATGTCAGCCCCGATCGGGAGCTCGCGGCCATCGTGCAGCAGATCAGCTCGTGAGGATCATGGGCGTGCCGGTGACGGTCACCAAGGCCTCGTCCGGCACTCCGGGTGGGGCGGCAGTATGCGGCCCAGCATCGCAGCGCTGCCGACCGGGGGAGCGTCCCGCCGGGTAGCCTGCCGCTTATGCAGCCTGCCTCGAAGCTGGAGCGCCGGGTGGTGACCGCTGCCGAGCAGGCATTGAGTCGCCAGCGTCACGTGAGTCCACTCGACGTGTTGACCGGGATGGGCTGGGTGCCGCTCGGGCTGGTGACGGACTGGCGGCAGGGCCGGGCACCGCATCTGGAAGCGGTCGCGGCCGTGCCGGCCGACCGGCTCGCCGACGCGCTGGAAGTGTTCCGCCGCTGGGCGGCCAGCCGTGGCCTGCGGCCCAGCCAGGTCGAGTACCTCGCCGCCACCCGCGACCGGCGTCCGCTGCGCTTCACTGCCGCCGGCGATCTCACGCTTGAGTTGACGTACCGCACGCACTGGACGCCGGCGGACCTGCCGGAGCGGCAGCGGGAGCGGCTGGCTGCCCGGCAGAGCAAGCCGCCGGACCTGGTGGTGGTGCAGCCATTGAAGGCGTTCACCTGCGTCGGCTGCGGGCGCATCGACGCCGACATGCTGATGATGGAGGACCCGGGGCCGGCGTGCCTAACCTGCGTTGACCTCGACCACCTGGTGTTCCTGCCAGCCGGCGACGCGGCGCTGACCCGTCGGGCCAAACAGGCCAGCCGGCTCTCGGCGGTGGTGGTTCGGTTCAGCCGCTCCCGCAAGCGCCACGAGCGGCAGGGACTGCTGGTCGAGGAGGCCGCGGTCGAGCAGGCCGAGCAGCAGTGCCTCTCCGACGAGGAGGCCCGTGCCCGCCGCCGCGAGCGGGACCGGCAGCGGCGAGAGGCCGCGGACGAGCGGTTCCAGCAGGATCTGGCCGAACAGATCGGCCGGCTGTTCCCCAGCTGCCCGCCGATGCGGGCGGCGGCGATCAGCCGGCACACCGGCACCCGCGGCAGTGGCCGGGTGGGGCGCAGCGCAGCCGGGCGGGCGCTTGACCCGGACGCCGTGACCCGGGCCGTGGTCGCCTCCGTGCGGCACGAGGACACCGCGTACGACGAGCTGTTGATGGCCGGTGTGCCACGGGAGCAGGCCCGGGAGCGGGTCCGGGACGACATCGATCGGGTCCTTGAACGCTGGCGGCGCCCGGCCTGAGCGCCGGACCGTCCCGAGCCTCGCTGGTCAGCGGTTGCCGAGCAGGGTCCGGGCGACGTCGGCCGGGTCGCTCAGGCGTGGCAGCGGGACCAGGTCGTCGTTGTCCGGCGCGGTGGGTGGTGGATCGGCGCGGCGTCGTTGCGGAAGCTCGATCGCTGGGCTGCCGTCGAGGCGGAGGGCGGCCGGGGCGTGGCCGGCGGCGCGCAGTGCGGCCAGGGTTTCGGCCTGCGATTTTGCGCTGGCGAGCACGGTCGGGGCGAGCCGGACCAGGTGTAGGGCCTGCAGTGAGCGGGTGTTGAGGATCTCGGTGAGCAGGGTTTCGTCGTCGCTGCACAGGCAGCAGCCGGCTGGGCGTACCTGAACGCGTCCGTGTTGGCGGGCTACGTCGTTGATCAGGTAGGTGAGGGTCTGCGGCACGCGGCCGCCTTCGGCCACGTCGGTGATCCGGGCGAGCAGGCCGGCCGGGGCGCTTCCGGCGTCGAGTGCGGCGCGGATGCTGGCCGGCGAGAAACGCCAGGTCCAGGCGCCGCTGCGGGACTCTGGCGTGGCCGCGCTGTCCAGCAGAGCCAGCAGGTTGGCCGATGGGGTGCCGGTCACCACCGCGGTGAGGTCGTTCTGCAACAGGACCGTGTCGCGGGACCGGGGCAGCATGGCCTGAGCGTGCCGATGAATCGCGTCGATGTCACCGGTCAGCAGGCTACGGCAGAGGCTGGTCGCTGTTCCGTGAGCGAGCAGACCGAGCTGGTGGGCTTCCCGCCAGATGCCGGTGACGTATCGGTGCAGATCCTCGTCGGCCTGGTCGGTCAGGACAGGGCTCTGCCAGGCCAGCCGGTCGGCGAGCGGGCCGGGGTCGGTGGCGTGACCTTCGGGTAGGACGTCGGCGAGAGTGCGCAAGGTCAGGGCGCGCAGAGCAGTCAACGTCATCTCCTCGCCCTCGTCCCAGTAGAGGACACGGGAGGAGACCGCGGTGGAGTCGGCCGGGGCGAGCGGGCACGCGGGCATGGTCAGCCAGGTGTCGACGATGTCCAGCAGTTGGTCCGCCGGTTCGGCGGCGGCGAACTCGTCATAGGCCAGCGAGAGGGCGAGACCGGTGTCGGAGGCCTCGGTGAGCCCGCCCGCCGCGAGCAGTTCGATGGTCAGGCGGGCACGATCCTCGTCCTGGCCGGACGACTTGGCGATCCGGCGCAGTTCACGTACGCCGAGACCGCCCGTCTTGAGCAGGGGCACCGGGCCGCCGCTCATGGTTCCGACGACTGCGGTGATCGCGGCGAGGGTCTCCGAGGCGGCGGCTGCGGCCTCCCGTTCGGCGTCCTGTGGCTCGACCGGGGTGGTAGGCACGGCCGGCGGCTGCGGGTCGAACGCAGCGACGTAGCCCTCCCGCAGCGCGAGGGCGACCTCGTGGGGCATCTCCTCGACGCCCCACGCGGAGCCGACGACGAGACCACGTTCGGCGGCCCACGGCAGCGCCACCCCGGCCGAGCCAAACATGATCCCTCGCAGATGGAAGGGCTGTGCCGGCCGCAAGGCGAGCGCGGCGAGCCGGGCGCGAACCTCGGCGGGGGCCTGCGCCACGAGCCGGCGCACGTTCTCCGGCCGCGCCAGCCAGCCGACCAACGCAACGATCAACTCGTCCTTGCCGCGGCCTGTCACGGGGATGCCGTACACCTTCGCCAGCCTGCGCAGCTCGGTCATGTTCCGGGCGACGAGCAGCTCGGCGGCGCCGGGTCCGAGGTTCAGCGGGTGCGGCCACACCGGGCTCAGATGTGCCGCCGCGAAACCGTCGGCGTACGGCCAGATCAGGGCGAGCTCGGTGAGCCGGCGCAGCGCCGCGGCCAGGTCCGCGTCGCCCTCCGGTACGCCCAACAGCGTCGCCAGCCGCGCGGTGGTCCACCCGTCGCCCAGCGCCGCGGCGGCCTCGCCCACCTGGAGCTGCGGCAGGGTAAGCAACGCGCAGGCAGCCGCCATCGACGACGGGTGAAGCAGCCGTACGGCGAGCTGCTCGACAGTCTTCGGCGCAGGCTCGAGGGTCGCGTCGCGACGAATCTCGACCAGACTGGTGAGCTGCTCCTCGGTCAGGGTACGAAGATGAGCGGCGAGGGACTGCACCATGCCAACCTACGATGCCCCTCCCTGGCGGGAGGCGACAGGTACGCCATGCGGAGGACCGCGCGGCACGGTGTGGATCAGCAGCTGTCTTGACCCCTCCGTTCGGGTATCCGTTTCGGGTGGATCAAGGGTGGCCAAAGACGCGAGGGGCTGCCGCATCGCCACCGGGAGCCACGTGGGCGCTCGCTCGCTCGTTGAGCCACCAGTGCGGCAGGCCGAGCTCATCGGCGACCGCGCGAGCTTCGTCAACGGTATGGCGGCGGATGGCCTGACGCGACCGATCGTCTGATCACCGGAAGGCGGGGTGCACTCTGTCGAGTCGAGCCGCCTGGCTGGCCTCTTACCGTTTCCTCGTGTTCGGCAGGGCGGCGGCAATGCCGTTGAGAACGTGGTCCAGTCCGTACTGGAAGCGCGTGTCAGGCGACATGTGGGAGAGCCGTCCCTCGCGAATGGTGCGGTTGAACATCGGGTACTTCCCGGATTCGACCACCTGCTTGACGTACGGTCCGACGTACTCGGCCATCCAATGTTTGCGGTCCATGCCGGTGTGCCGGGCATGTTCGAGCCAGCCGATCTCGTCGCGCACGGCGCTGGCGACGTAGTCGCCGACCATGCCGCAGAGGCTGGTCATCTCGTCGATGTGTAGGCCGAACCCGTCGAGGGCGCTGAGCGAGAAGTCGTAGACCCGCAGCGAGTTGGGACCCAGGGTGGGGCGCCGGGTTAGCGCGGCCTGCCAGGGGTGGCGCAGACCGACCGCGCGGGTCTGGTAGGCCACCAGCGAGAGGTCCGCCCGCCAGTCACCGCTGGCCCGCTCGGGCAACTCGATCTCACCGACCACCGCGTCGAGCATGAGGTCGATCAGGTCGTCCCGCTTGGGCACGTACCGATACAGCGACATGGCGCCGGTGCCCAGCTCTTGGGCGATGCGGCGCATGGTGGCGGCGTCCAGCCCTTCCCGGTCGGCGATCTCGACGGCGGCCTGGGTGATCTGGGCCCGGCTGTACCCGGGTCGACGGCCCGGACCGGATCGCTCAACCTGCTCCGGGCGCATCCAGATGCTGACCTGCTGCTCGGCGGCGGACATCACACCTTCCTTTCTTGCGTACATCGTACTCGAAACGCTAGCTTGCATTTCGAGTACAACGTACGCGATTGGGGTGGATCATGAGTCGATCTCTTCATGTGGGCCTGGTCGGGGTGGTCCTCGGCATGATCACGGCCCCGCTCGACGGGATGATGCTGGGGCCCGCGCTGCCGGTGATCGTGGGTGATCTCGGCGGCCTGGAGAACTTTTCCTGGGTCGTGACGGCCTACCTCGTCGCCATGGCTACCGCAACGCCGATCTGGGGCAAGCTCGGCGATCTGTACGGACGCAAGCGGGCGTACCTGTCGGCGATCCTGCTGTTCCTGCTCGGCTCCGGGCTGTCCGGGGCAGCCCAGGACATGACCCAGCTCATCGGCTTCCGGGCGGTGCAGGGCCTCGGCGGGGGCGGTCTCATGGTCGGCGCCCTCGCGCTCATCGGCGAGCTGGTTCCGCCCCGCCAGAGTGGCCGGCTCATGGGCCTGTTCGGCACGATGATGCCCGTCGCCTTCATCGCCGGCCCGCTGCTCGGCGGCTTCTTCGTCGACCACCTGAGCTGGCGGTGGGCCTTCTACGTCAATATCCCGGTCGGCGTCGCCGCCGTGCTGCTCATCGCCGCCGCGGTTCCAGGCGCGCCCCGACGGATCAAGGCCCGCATCGACGTCCCCGGCGTGCTGCTGCTCACCGCCGCCCTGGTCGCGCTGAGCCTGCTGGCGAGCTGGGCCGGCAGCCGGTACGCCTGGATGTCGGCGCCGATCGCCGCGCTCGCCGTCGTGAGCCTTGCCGCCCTGGCGGCGTTCGTCGCTGTCGAGCGGCGCGCCGCCGAGCCGGTCGTCCCGCTGCGGCTGTACGGCAACCGTGACTTCACCCTCGCCCAGATCCTGCGCCTGCTGGCCGGCGCCGGGATGATGGTCTTTGCCACGTTCCTGCCCCAGTACATGCAGCTGGTCAAGGGGGCCTCCGCGACCGCGAGCGGCATGTTGATCCTGCCGGCGATGCTCGGCATGGTCGTAGTGCTGATCGGCAGTGGCCAGCTCATCAGCCGCACCGGCCGCTACCGTGCCTACCCGATCCTCGGCGGCGCGCTGCTGGCTGGCGGGATGCTCGTCCTGCTCGCACTCGGGCCGGGCACCGGGGTGGCGCTCACATCGGTGCTCACGCTGCTCGGCGGCGCGGGTGTGGGCCTGCTGATGCAGAGCACCACGATCGTCACTATCAACAGCGCGCCGCCGCGTGACATGGGCGCGGCCAGCGGCTCCGTCACGCTCTGGCACACCATGGGTGCCTCGCTCGGCGCCGCCTCGCTCGGCGCCCTCTACACCAACCAGCTGCAGAACACGCTCCGTGACCGCCTCGGTGTCGCCGAGGCCGGCCGGATCCTCTCCGGCGGCGAGCTGACCGCCAGCGCCGTCCACCAACTCCCAGCCGCCGCCCAGGATGCCGTACACGCTGCCGTCACCAGCGGCGTACACGCCATCGCCCTCGCCGGCGCGGCCCTCGGCACCGTCGCGTTCGCGTTCGCCTGGCTCGTCCGCGAGACACCGCTACGGGAAGAACGTTCCACCCCTGCACCCGTTCTGGAGGAGACTCATGTCTGACCACCGACTACGGCTTGCCGTCATCCTCGGCAGCATCCGAGACGGCCGGACCGGCCCTACCGTGGCCAACTGGTTCGTCGGCGAGGCCGGGCACCGCGACGACATCCTCGTTGACCTCGTCGACCTGGCCGACGTGCCGATCGGCTCCGCCGCGCCGACGATGACGCCACCGCCGCAGGTGCTGGCGGCACTGCACGAACTGACCCCACGTCTGGACGCCGCCGACGCGTTCGTCGTGGTGACCCCGGAGTACAACCGCAGCTACCCGGCCGGGTTGAAGAACGTCATCGACTGGCACAACACCCAGTTCCATGCCAAACCCGTGGCGTTTGTCTCCTACGGCGGGATCTCCGGCGGCCTACGCGCGGTGGAGCACCTGCGCGCCGTCTTCACCGAACTGCACGCCGTCACCACCCGAGACACGGTCAGCTTCCACAACGTGTGGGAACAGTTCGACGGCGACGGCAACCCCAAGGACGCACACCGGCCGGCCGCCGCGGCCAACATCCTCCTCGACCAGGTGACCTGGTGGGCACGAGCCCTCAAGGACGCCAGGAACACCTCCCCCTACCAACCCCTGAGCACAACCCGATGAGAGGCGCACCAGACATGACGACACTGGCCGGAAAGACGGCGCTGGTCACCGGCGGCAGCCGAGGAATCGGCCGGGCCATCGCCGAACGCCTCGGACGTGACGGTGCCCGCGTCGCCGTGCACTACGGCAACAACGAAGCCGCGGCGAAGGAAGCCGTCTCCGTAATCGAAGCCGCCGGTGGGCAGGCGTTCACCGTCCACACCCGCCTCGGCGTAGCCGGCGACGCCGAGGCGCTGTGGGCCGCGTTCGACGCGCAGGCGGACGGCCTGGACATCCTGGTCAACAACGCGGGAATCCTGAGCGAGCAAGCTGAGCTCCAGGATGCCAGCGAAAGCGACTACGACCGGGTGTTCGCGGTCAACACCAGGGCCCCATTCTTCATCACCCAACATGGCCTGCGACGACTACGGGACGGTGGCCGGATCATCAACATCTCCACGATGCTGACCCGCGGCTCCGCCATGCCCCGGTCGATCACCTACGCCATGTCCAAGGGAGCCCTCGACGTGCTCACCGCGACGCTCGCCAAACAGCTCGGGCCACGCGGCATCACCGTCAACACCGTGGCGCCCGGCGTCGTCGACACCGACATGCACGAGGGACGGCTCGTCGGCGACGCCCGGGCCTGGCTGTCGTCCCTGTCGCCGGTGGGCCGGATCGGCACGCCCGAGGACATCGCCGACACGGTGGCCTTCCTCGCTTCGGACGACAGCCGGTGGGTGACCGGCCAATGGATCGACACCTCCGGCGGCACGCTGCTGTAGCAGCGCCGGACACACGCGTACTGACCGGGATGATCACCCTGCATTTCCGACGCACGTGGCAGGGTCTTGGCGACGCTGAGACCCTGCCACGGCCGAACTGACGGAGCGAACAGGCCACCTTGATTCTGGCGTCCGCTCACGCCCCCGCGAACAACGCGGGGACCCGCTGCATGGTTTTGTCATCCACGTGAGCAGCGGCCCCGTCACAGCACACAGCCGGGCTTGCGGTTCGCGCACTGCCACCTACTGGGCGCACCCACCGGTCACCGAACCGCAGAAGGCAGCTCGACAGCGAGATCAAGTCATGGAGTGGGCCGCCAGGGACTCGAACCCTGAACCTATGGATTAAAAGTCCACAGCTCTGCCATTGAGCTAGCGGCCCGCCCGCCCAGGCTACCGGAACCCGTTCGCCCAGGCTTTCCGGCTTCCCCGCCGCCCGTCGATGTCCGGTGCCTGGCGTGACGGGGGCTGGCCCGCCGCGCCATTCTCCGGTTGGCTTACCGGCATGACGATCGTGCGTACCGGGGTGCTGGCCGCGGCGACCCTGCTGACCGGGCTGATGGCAGGGTTGTTTTTCGCGTACTCGTGTTCGGTGATGCCGGGGTTGAAGGCGACGGACGACCGGAGCTTCGTGGGGACCATGCAGTGGATCAACCGGCGGATCCTCAACGGGTGGTTCCTCACCGCCTTCCTCGGGTCGCTGGTGTTGCTGGTGGCGGCGGTCGCGTTGCACGTCGCGGACGGGCCCGTGCTGGCCTGGACCGGCGCGGCTCTGGTTCTCTACGGTGCCACCCTGGTGATCACGATGCGCTGGAACGTGCCGCTGAACGAGCAGCTCGACCGGGCCGACCCGGGGGACGACCCGGCGGTGGTCCGTGGGCGCTTCGAGGCGTCGTGGGTGCGGTGGAACCTGGCCCGGACGGTTACCTCCGTCGCGGCGTTCGGCTGCCTGATCGGTGGCCTGGTGGCCGGCGACTGACGTCCGGGCCGTGACGTCCCAGGTCGGCGAGGTGGCGTGACCGGGGCGCGGCCGGCATGGCGCGGGCCGGGCAGGGAACCGGGTCCGGCATGAGACTGAGCAGCACACCCGCGGTGGCGGCGTCGAGTGAGGTGACCGGGCCGGACGGGGTACGCCGGCCGGGCGGTGCGGTGCACGCCTGGCTGCCCGGGCAGAACCAGACGGTCTGCGGGCTGCCGTTGAGCCGTACCCGGCTGCGCCGCTTCCCGCACGTGCCGTTCGACTACGCGTCCACCGACGTGCTCACCGAGGCCGACCCGGAGGGGTACGTCTGCCCGCGCTGCCTGGCCGCCACCCAGGGCCGTCGTGCGGGAGAGAAGAGCTGGGTGCGGACCAACCCCCGACCCTGATCGTCGCGGGGTTGGCGTCGGCCGCAACGGGTACGGCACCGGGCATGCGCATCGTGATCGTGGGAGCCACCGGCAACGTGGGCACGGCCCTGCTGCGCCGGCTGGGGCGGGAGTCGGGGGCGGAGCTGATCGGGGTGGCCCGCCGGCTGCCCGGACCGGACGCGGGTGAACCGTACGACGGGGTGGAGTGGCACTCCTGCGACATCGGGGCGTCGGATGCCCCCGACCGGCTGGCCGCGATCTTCGCCGGTGCGCAGGCAGTGGTGCATCTGGCCTGGCAGATCCAGCCCAGCCACGACCGGCGGACGATCTACCAGACCAACGTCGTCGGCAGCCGCGCGGTGATCGGCGCGGCCGTCCGGGCCGGCGTCCCCGCCCTGGTGTACGCCTCGTCGGTCGGCACGTACGCCCCCGGGCCGAAGGACCATCCGGTCAGCGAGCGCTGGCCGGCGACCGGGGTGGTCGGTTCGTCGTACAGCCGGGACAAGGCGGAGGTGGAGGCGCTGCTCGACACGGTCGAGCGGGAGCACCCGACGCTGCGGGTGGTCCGGCTGCGACCGGGCTTGATCTTCCAGCGCGACGCGGGCACCGAGATCAGCCGCTACTTCCTCGGCCCGCTGGTCCCGGTGCGGTTGCTCCGGTGGGGCCGCATCCCGCTCGTACCCACGAACCGCCGCCTGCGGTTGCAGGCGGTGCACGCCGACGACGTCGCCGACGCGTACGCGAAGGCGGTCCTGGGTGAGGCGCGCGGCGCCTTCAACGTGGCCGCGGACCCGGTGCTGACCCCGGAGCTGGTGGCCCGGCACTTCCACGGCTGGACGGTGCCGGTGGCCGGTCCGGTGCTGCGCGTGGCGGCGGCGCTGACCTGGGCGGCGCGGCTGCAACCGGTCGACGCCGGCTGGGTCGAGCTGGCCCTGAACGCCCCGCTGATGTCCAGCGATCGTGCCGAGACCGAACTCGGCTGGACCCCGCGGTTCGACTCGGTCGCCGCCCTCCGCGACCTCTTCGCCGGCATGGCCGCCCGCACCGGCACCACCGCCCCGCCCCTGTCGACGGATCCCACGCTCCCCGGCCGCCCCACCGCCCTGCTCCACTCCCGCCTCCCCGGCCACTCCAACCCCTACTGAGCCGCGCTCCTGTCGGCGTTGATCAAGAGGTTTGCGTCTCCAGGGAGATCAAGTCCGACGCAAACCCCCTTGATCAACGGGAGCCAGGCAGTGGGGCGAGCCAGGGTGGGGCGGGGTCAGAAGTCGGCGAAGAGGTAGGGGAGGGCGCGGGGGAAGAGGCGACGCAGTTCGGTGGCGGCGTCCGGGGGGACCTCGCCCAGGGATCGGATGGCGACCTCGGCCGGGTCGAGCACCCCGTACGCCAGGCCGGAGAGCCCGGCGGCGGTGAGGGTCGCGGCCGGGACGGTGGCCGCGCCGGTGGAGTCGCCGGGCAGCACCTCCAACCGGCCGGTGGTGCCGTCGAGCAGGTGGGTGCCGGCGAGCCACCGGTCGCCGACCAGCTCGACGCGCACCCGGCCGGCCCCGGCGGGCAGGCCGGCGAGCGCGTCCAGGTGCAGCAGCCGGGCCATCGGGGCGGGCGACCCGGGCCGGGACACCCGCGCCTCGACGTGCACCGCCAGGTCGGTGAGCCACAGTTCGGGCAGCTCGTCGGCGGGCAGGTGAACGCGGATCCGCTCCACCTGGTCGACGTGGCGGGCGAAGAACTGGAGCAGCGACGCCCGGGCGTACGGGTCGGCGGCGAGCAGGTCGTCGGCGATCAGCTCGCCACCGTGGTCGTCGATCCGGTAGGTGACCGCGCCGACCGTCGCACCGTCGCGGACGACGGTGAGCAGCCAGCGGTCGTCCCGGTCGCGCAGGCCGACCGCCCGGAAGTCGGGGAAGACCGCGAACCCGTGCCGCTCGTGCAGGCACCGCTCGGTGTACGCGCGCCACGTGTCGTAGCCGGCGCCGGTCCGCTCCCACACCACCTCGCCGGGCAGCTCGGCCCGGAGCAGCGGGGCCAGGTCGGCCGGGGAGAAGACGGCGGTACGCCGGGCGGGCAGCCCGACGTAGCCGAAGCGCTCGTAGAACGAGGCGCGGAACGGGTACAGCGCGGTCAGCAGGTGCCCCTCCGCCCGCATCTCGTCGAGGAGCTGGTGCAGCAGCGCCCGGACGTGGCCGCGCCGGCGGGCCAGCGGGTGGGTCGCCACCCCGGCCACCCCGGCCATCGGCTGGACGCGTCCGCGCAGGTTCTGCCGCATCGGGATCGCCGTGGCGGCGGCCATGGAGCCACCGTCCTCCTCGACGACCAGCGTGCGGTTGCCCGCGTTGTACGGCAGGTACGCGCGGAACTCCTCGACCCGGTTCGGCGGCATCGGCGACGCCTCGAACGCGTACGCCTGGAGGGGGAAGCTGTGGGTGAGCCGTTCCTCGGCGGTCAACCGGCGGATGATCATTCGACCATCCCAACCCGGCCCGGCGGCCGGCGCAACCCGATTGCCGGTCAGGTCACCGGCAGGTGCCGGACGTGCCGGCGCCGGCGCAGCCGGGCGGTGGAGACGCCCGCCACCGCGAGGACCAGGACGGCGGTCACCACCACCGCGTGCAGCGATCCGCGGGCCAGGTAGCCGTCGTCGGTGTGGTCGACCGCCCAGGTGGCGATCTCCCGGGCCGACCAGAACGGGGTGAGCCGGGCGCCGGCGCCGGCCGGGTCGATCAGCATCTGCACCGCCACCACGGTGAGCAGCAGCAGGGTCCCCTCCAGCTCGCGCGGCAGCACCGCGCCGATCAGCATGCCGAACGGCGCCGCCACGGCGACCGCGCAGAGCATCGCGGCCGCCACCCCGCCGTACCGGAGGTCGGACCCGTCGACGGCGACGAGCGCGAAGAACGGTACGGCGATGGCGACCCCCACCGCCCAGAGGCCGAGCATCCGCCCGAGGTAGAGGTGGTGCGGCCGGTAGCCGGCGAGCCGCAGCCGGGGCTCCAGCTCGCGGGCCGCGCCGGTGGCGAAGAGCGCGGCGGTGCTCACCGCCCAGCTGATCCCGAGCAGCAGCGCGCGGACCGACTGCCCGACGTAGGCGTCCCGCCGGATGAGGTAGAAGGCGAGCGGCATGAGGAGCAACAGCAGGAGTACGCCCCGGCGGCGTACCAGCTCCCGCAGGGTCATCTCGGCGACGGTCAGCAGCGGGTTCACGGACGGCCTCCCGGTCGGGCGGAGGTGAGGTCGAGGACCACGTCGACCCGGTCGAGCTGGTTGAGCAGGTGGGTCACCACGACGATGGCCCGGCCCTCGTCCCGCAGCCGCAGCAGCTGGTCCCAGAAGTTGACGTAGGTGCCCCGGTCGAAGCCCTGGTAGGGCTCGTCGAGCAGCAGCACGTCGGGCTCGCTCAGGGTGGACAGGGTGAGGTTGAGCTTCTGCCGGGTGCCGCCGGACAGCCGCCGGGTGAGCACCGGCTCGTCGGACTCCCAGCCGAGCTGGCGGGCCGCGGCCCGGCCGGCCCGGCGGGCGCTGGCCCGGCCCATCCCCCGGCCGGCCCCGACCAGCACGAAGTGCTCGTCGGGCAGGAGGAAGTCGACCGTGCCGCCCTGCTGCGGGCAGTAGCCCAGCCGGCCGGACACGCTCACCTGGCCGGCGTCCGGCGACTCCAGGCCGGCGCAGATCCGCAGGAAGGTGCTCTTGCCGCAGCCGTTGGCGCCGACCACCGCGGCGATCTGTCCGGCCCGGACCGTCAACCCGGCGTCCCGCAGCACGGTCCGCCGGCCGTAGCGCTTGGTGATGCCCTCCGCCTGCAGCCGGACCGGACCGGGGCGGGGGGCCGGGCGGGTGCCGACGCTGTCGGCGATCGCTGCGGCGTACCGGTCCGGCGCGCCGAACACCGTCCACGGGTCGCCGCCGCCGTCCCGCAGGTGGGTGGCGGCCTCGGCGACCACGTGCCGGACGTCCTCGGTCGCCACCCGGCGTCGGTGCAGCTCGGCCGCGAACGCGCGCAGCCACTCGTCGACGTTCACCCGTCGACTCCTCCCGTCATGATGGCGGTCACCGGCGTCACGAACGTCACCCAGTCGTGTCCACCCCGGTGCAGGGCGGCCCGCCCGGTGTCGGTGATCCGGTAGTACTTCCGGGCCGGCCCGCCCGTTCCCTCGCGCCACTGCGCGGTGATCAGGCCGGCGCGTTGCAGCCGCAGCAGCGCGGGGTACAGGGTGCCGCCCTGGATGGGCCCGATGCCCGCCGCGTCGAGCGACTGGGCCAGCTCGTAGCCGTACGACTCGCGGTCGCGCAACAGGCCGAGCACGCAGAGGTCGAGCACTCCGCGCAACCACTGACCTCGGCGCTCGATCTCCACGTCTGGAAGGCTAGCGGTGCTACCTAGATGGCACAACTACCTAGCTGTCCTGGGGGCCGCCCGTGCTGAGCCGGGCGGCCGGGTCAGGCCTGGGCGACGTCGGACACCACGACGGTGACGTTGTCCGGCGCGCCGGCCTGGTGGGCGAGCTTGACCAGTTGCTCGCCGCACTGCTGCCGGTCGCCGTACGTGGCCAGCGCCGAGGCGATCGCGGTGTCCTCCACGTAGTCCGACAGGCCGTCGCTGCACAGCAGCAACCGGTCGCCGGGGGTGACGGTGAGCGCTCCGATGACCGGTGGGGTGTCGGAGCCCTGCACGGCGCGGGTGACCAGGGACCGCTGCGGGTGGTGCCGGGCCTGGTCGGGGGAGAGCGCACCCTGGTCGACCAGCGCCTGCACGAAGGTGTCGTCCCGGGTGAGCTGGGTCAGCCCGCCGTTGCGCAGCAGGTAGCAGCGGGAGTCGCCGACCTGGGCGAGGACCAGGGTGTCGCCGGCGAGCAGCCCGGCGGTCAGCGTCGTACCCATGCCGTCGCGGGCCGGGTCCACCGTGATGGCGGCCCGGATGCGTTGGTTGGCGGTGCTCACCACGGCGCGCAGCGCGTCGGCGGCCTCGTCGGGGACGGTCGGCGGCGTCAACTCGTCGAGGATCCGGATGACGATCTCGCTCGCCACCTCGCCGGCGGGCAGCCCACCCATGCCGTCAGCCACCGCCACCAGGCGGTCACCGGCGAGGGCGGAGTCCTCGTTGTTGGTCCGGACGAGGCCGACGTCGTTGCGGATGGCCGAGCGGAGGATCAGCGTCATGGGACAAGCTTGCCAAGAAGACCCCGCCGCCGTCTCTACGCTACCCGGGGGTACGCCGAGAAAGATTCCGCTGCCCGGGAACGGCGGCCCGATCCACCGTGGTCAGTGGCGCGGGTAGCGCAGCAGCAGGCTGGCGCGTACCTCCTCGTCTCCGAGCGCGGCGTAGCTGTGCGGCACATCGGAGGTCCAGCGCAGGTGGCCGCCGGCCGCGGCGGTCAGCGGGGCGTCCACGGGCCCGGCCCGCAGCACACCGGCGAAGACGGTGATGTGCTCGGTCACCCCGGGTTGGTGCGCGGGGGAGAGTTGGCCGGGCCCCGGGGCGACCCGCATCCGGTACAGCTCGTAGGTCGCGTCGGTGTCGGTGAAGACCTCCAGCAGCGTGGCGCTGACCGCCGCGCCGCTGACCGTGGGTGTCGCCGTCGGCCCGGAGAGCACTGCGGTGAGCGGCACGCCGAGCTGTGCGGTGACCGCGTACAGGGTTTCCAGGGTCGGGTTGCGGGTGCCGTTCTCCAGCCCGGAGAGGGTGGCCTTCCCGACGCCGGCCAGCCGGGCCAGCGTGGAGAGCGACATCCCCCGCTCCTCGCGGAGAGCGCGGACGCGCCGGCCGACCGTCTCGGGTGCCCGGTCCCGGGCTGGTGGGGCTGCTGCCATGCGGCTATGGTGCTACACCGTGCCGTTCCGTAAACGGAACGATGCCGCCGTCGGAAGGGCGGTGCGGCGGGCAACCGACGGGAGGATGGGTGGCCGGTCGGCTGCAACCCGTGCTGGCCGGGGTCGTGACGGCCCTCGTCGGCTTCGCCAGTTCGTTCACGGTCGTGCTCGCCGGGCTACGCGCGGTCGGCGCGGACCAGGCGCAGGCCGCCTCCGGGCTGCTCGCGCTCTGCATTGCCACCGGCTGCTGCGCGGTCTGGCTGGGGCTGCGGCACCGGCTGCCGCTGGCGATCGCGTGGTCCACCCCGGGCGCCGCGCTGCTGGTCGCCACCGGCCCGGTGCCCGGCGGCTGGCCGGCGGCGGTCGGCGCGTTCCTGCTCACCGGCGTGCTCATCGCCGCCGCCGGGCTGGTCCCGGCGCTCGGCCGGGCGGTCGCCGCGATCCCGGCCCCGATCGCCAGCGCCATGCTCGCCGGAGTGCTGCTGCCACTCTGCACCGCCCCCGTCCGGGCCCTGGTCGAGGTGCCCCGGCTGGCCGGGCCGGTGGTGCTCGCCTGGCTGGTGCTGCACCGCTTCGCCCGGCGCTGGGCGGTGCCGGGCGCGCTGGCGGTGGCGACGGTGGCGATCGCGCTGACCGCCGCCGGGCCGATCCGGACGCACCTCGCCCCGACCGTCGCGCTCACCGCGCCGGCCTGGACGGTGCCCGCGGTGGTCGGGCTCGCGCTGCCGCTGTTCCTGGTCACCATGGCCGCGCAGAACGTGCCCGGGACGGCCGTCCTCGCCGGCTACGGCTATCGCGCCCCGCTGGGCTCCGCGCTCCGGGTGACCGGGCTCGCCACCGCCCTCGGCGCGCCGGCCGGCGGGCACGCGGTGAACCTGGCCGCGATCACCGCCGCCCTGGCCGCCGGCCCGGACGCCCATCCCGATCCGGAGCGGCGCTGGATCGCCTCGGTCACCGCGGGGATCGGCATGGCCCTGCTCGGCCTGGGTGCCGGGGTGGCCACCGCCCTGGTGCTGCTCTCGCCGCCGGTCCTGGTCGAGGCGGTGGCCGGGCTGGCGCTGCTCGGCGCGCTGGCCGGCGCGGTCTCGGCGGCCGTCGCCGAGCCGGACGCCCGCGAGGCGGCGGTGGTCACCTTCGTGGTCACCGCCTCCGGGGTGAGCCTGCTCGGGGTGGGTGGCGCGTTCTGGGGCCTGGTGGCCGGTTGGCTGATGCTCCTGCTCTTCCGCCGCCGGCGGGCCGCCGACCGGTCGGCACCGCCCCCGGCGGACCAGCCGGCGGGGGAGCCGGTCGTTTCGGTGCGGGTCGGCTGATCAGGGCGTCGCCGGCTCGACGCCTGAGTCGTCCACGACATCAGGTCGACAGCGACCGTTCACTCCTCCTCGGGCAACGCCCCGGCCGGGACATTGAGGCGTACGCCGCCGTCGGTGACGGCGGCGATCCGGTCGGCCAGCACGTAGACCGCGCCGGTCCGGGCCAGTTCGGTGGAGACCTTCAGGTAGCCGGTGCGCAGCAGCCGGGCGGCCAGGTCGGCGGGGACGTCCGGTTCCTCGACCGCCGCCGACTCGATCAGCTCGTCCAGGCTGCCGCCCGGGTCCACCCCGGCGGGCGCCTGCACGGTCACCGCGTTCGGGTCGCCGCGCTGGACGAGATCCACGGTGCCGACCTCGGCGCCGGTCGAGTCGACCACCCGCATGCCCGTGGTGACCCGGGAAATGGTCTCCTGGCTCATGCAGGCGCGGTTCCCGGGTCGGCCCGGCGCTAAACGGGTCGGCCCGGCGCTAGACGGGTCGGCCCGGCGCTAGACGGGCGGGGCCCAGCCGCTCGGCGGGCGGGGCGAGAGCTCGCGCCAGGTGTCCGGCCCCTCCAGCAGCGCCCGGATCGTATCCTCCGCCTCCTCCACGCTGTCGTACTCGTAGAACCGGGAGACCCCCTCGGCGCCGCCGGCCCGCTGCTCGACGTGCCAGCGGTCGCCGTCCACCCGGAGGAACACGTCCCGCCGGGCCAGCCGCCCCCATTTCCCGTTCCACCAGTGCCTGCGCTGCTCCATGACGGGGACTCTATCGAACAGATGTTCGAGACGTGTCGGCCCCCGCGGGATTCCCACGGGGGCCGGATGCGGGCGGGACGTCAGCGCGAGGCGGACGGCTCCTGCCTGCGGCCCCGCACGTCGTCCAGCGCGCCCCGCTGGCCCGGCGTGGCGTGACCGCCCGCGAGCAGCGCGTCCCGGATCTCGGTGAGCAGCTTGATCTCCTCGCTCGGGGCCGTCGGCGGCGGCTCCTCACCGCGCCGCCGCCGCTCGGCGAGCTTGTTCATCGGATAGACCACCAGGAAATAGAGCGCCGCCGCGGTGAGCAGGAAGGTGATCAGCGCGTTGACGAAGGCGATCCAGTCGAACTTGACACCGAGCAACGTGGGAGCGGTGCCCGCGATGCCCTTGTCGCTGCCGGTCACGAGCAGCACGAAGACCCGGATCAGCGGGTCCAGGAACGACTTGGTGAGCTGGGTGACCACGCCGGTGAACGCGGCGCCGATGACGACACCGACCGCCAGGTCGACGACGTTGCCGCGCATGATGAAGTCTTTGAAGCCCTTGAACATCCGCACTCCCGTGCTGTCCGGTGTCTCGGTCCGGGACAACCTATGCCCCGGAGGGAGCCTCCAGAAAAGCACCGGCCTCGATCGCCGCCCGCGCCGGGTCGCCGTCCCGGATGGCCTCGACCAGCCGGCTGTGGTCGACGTACCGCTCGGGCTCCAGCGCGCCGCCCATCGCCTGGGCGACGGTGCTGCGCAGCGCGGCGCCGACCGAGGCGTACAGCTCGGCCAGCATGCCGTTGTGCGCGGCGGCCACCACCGCGCTGTGCAGTGCGGCGTCCGTCTCGACGAACTCGTCGACCCGGCCGGAGCGCCAGGCGGTCTCCCGGGCGGCGAGCGCGTCGTCGAGCGCCGCCAGGTCCGCCGGGGTACGCCGCAGCGCGGCGAGCCGGGCCGCCTCCACCTCGAAGGCGCGGCGCACCTCGACCACCTCGGCCATCCGGTCGTCGGTGAGCTGGCGGGCCACCACCGGGGCCAGCTCGTCGGTCGACACCACGTACGTCCCGGAGCCCTGGCGGCACTCCAGCACCCCGGCGTGCACCAGCGCGCGGACCGCCTCCCGGACCGTGTTGCGCCCCACGCCGAGTGCGGCGACGAGTTGCGGCTCGGTGGGGATGCGCCCGCCCACCGGCCACTCGCCGCCGAGGATGCGGGCCCGAAGCTGCTCGATGGTCTGGCGTACCCGGTGGCCGCGCGGGGGCACGGCGACCGGATCGACGGTGCGTGTCACCGGTTACAACTCCTCCCGAAATTCATCCCATGATTGTAGGTTGGAGGTCATGACACCGCCAGCCAGCAGCACCGCCGCGCCCGCCGTCGACGGGCCCGCCCTGACCGGGGCGCCGACCACCGAGGCGACGCCGAGCCCGGCGACCCCGCCGGCACGCCCGGTCAGCCCGGTCACCGGTGGCGCGCTGGTGCTGGTCGGCATGCTGCTGGTGGCGCTCAACCTGCGTGCGGCGGTGACCAGCCTGGGCGCCCTGCTCGACGAGGTCCGCGTCGGGCTGGGCCTCTCCGGCGCCATGGCCGGCGTCGTCACCACCCTGCCCACCGTCGCCTTCGCCGGGCTCGGCGCGCTCACCCCGTGGCTGGTCCGCCGCTGGCCGGCCGCCCGGGTGCTGGTGCTGGCCATGGTCGCCCTCGCCGCCGGGCAGGTGCTGCGGGTGGTCACCGACTCGGCGCCGCTCTTCGTGCTCACCAGCGCGCTTGCCCTGGCCGGCATCGCGGTCGCGAACATCCTGCTGCCGATGCTGGTCAAGCAGCACTTTCCGCATCGCACCGGGCTGGTCACGGGGGCGTACACGATGGCGCTGACCACGGGCACGACGGTGGCCGCCGCCTCGGCGGTGCCGGTGGCACACGCCTTCGGCTCGTGGCGGGCCGGGCTCGGCGTCTGGGCCGGGCTGGCCGCGGTGGCCGTACTCCCCTGGGCGCCGCTGGCGCGGCGGGCCCGGGCGGCGCGGCGGGCGGCGGGCCCGGTGGCGGTCGCCGCGACCCCGGCCCGGGTGCGGCCGGCGCGGACCCGGCTCGGCTGGGCCATGGCCGTCTACTTCGGGATGCAGTCGCTGAGCGGCTACGCGATCATGGGCTGGCTGGCCCAGCTCTTCCGCGACGCCGGCTACGCGCCGGAGGCGGCGGGCCTGCTGCTCGCCGGGGTGACCGCGCTCGGCGTGCCGGTGGCGCTGGCCATGCCGGCCCTGGCCGGCCGGCTGCGGACGCTGCGGCCCCTGGTGCTCGCGCTGACCGCTTTTTCGGCGGCGTCCTACCTCGGCCTGGCCGTCGCGCCGCACGGCCTCGCGCCGCTCTGGGTGCTGCTGCTCGCCCTCGGGCAGGGTGCGTTCCCGCTGATCCTGGCCACCATCGGGCTGCGGGCGCGGACCGCCGAGGGCACGGTCGCGCTGTCGGCCTTCGCGCAGAGCACCGGGTACCTCATCGCCGCGCTCGGTCCGCTGCTGGTCGGCATCCTCTACGAGGCGACCGGGGGTTGGACGGCGCCGATCGGCCTCCTGCTGGTGGCCCTCGCCGTGCAGACGGGGTCGGGCCTGGTGATCGCCCGACCCCGCTACATCGAGGACGAACAGCTGAGAGTCGAGCGTCAGGAGGAGGCCGGCGTCGGGTCGCCCGCGACGGCCTGCTCGACCGTCGGGTAGGTGTGCAGCACCTCGACGAGGCCGCTGACTTCCAGGATGCGGAGCACACCGCGCTGGGGGGCGGCCAGCCGCACCACGCCGCCGGCCTCGTCGCAGCTGTTCTTGGCGCGGACGAACACCGACAGCCCGGTCGAGTCGCAGAACGACAGGTCCGCCAGGTCGAAGACGAGGCGGTTACGCCCCTTGTCGAGCAGATCCGTGATCTGGTCCTGAAGCTGCGGTGCCGTGGCCATGTCCAGCTCGCCCGCGACCGACACGACGACCACGTCGCCGCGCTGTTCCGTCTGCACCGTCAGGGACATTCGCGACCTCCTGTTCGGTGGAACCGTACTCCACCAAGTGGGTGGTACGCAGAACGGGAGCCGACACCGGTGCCGTCGATCATTTCTTTGCCCTGGGACAAGGAGTGTGACCGAAACCGGTGATAGAGTCCGGCCCGTTCAGAGTTCAGGGAGGCCACCATGGCGCTGGGCGCCGAACAGAGCGCTCGGCTGACCCGACTGCTCAGCGAGCACGCCGACCGAGTGACCGAGCGCTGGGCGTGACGGTGGACGGCCGGGCGGCGACCGTACTGGTGGTCGACGACAGTCGTACCAAGCGGTACCTGCTGGTCAGTTGGCTGACCCGGGCCGGCTTCGAGACCATCGAGGCGGAGAACGGCGCCGAGGCGCTGGCCCGGATGGAGACCGGGCGGATCGACCTCGTGGTGCTCGACGTGCGCCTGCCCGACCTGAACGGCTTCGAGGTGTGTGAGCGGATCAAGAAGTCCCACCCGGCGACCCCGGTCATCCACGTCTCGGCGCACGCGATGGACGTGGTGGACCGGGCGCAGGGCCTGACCCGGGGTGCGGACGCCTACCTGGCCGAGCCGATCGAGCCGGAGGAGCTGGTCGCCACCGCCCACGCGGTGCTCCGCTACTACCAGGCCCGGCAGCGGGCGGAGCTGCTCGCCGAGCGGCTGGTCGCGCTGGCCGACGCCACGGTGCAGATGCACGCCGCGTCGAACTTCGTCCGGCTGATGGAGGCGGCGGCGGCCGGCGCGGCGCGGATCTTCAAGAGCCCGGCGGCGGTGATCGCGGAGACCGTCGACGGCAACTGTCTGGCCGGGGTGGCGGCCGGGCCCGATGCGGCACCGACGGTGGTGCCGTGGACGGTGGACGACACGGGAGTGCCGATCGGCACCACCGTCCGGGTGGACGAGCCGGGCAACTGGGAGCTGGTCGCCTGGCCGGCCGGGGACACCGTGACCGTGGCCGCCGCCCGGCTACGCGAGGACCGGGCCGCGCTCTACGTGGTGGTGCCCACCGCCACCCAGACCGTCCGCACGCCGGTGCTGGTGCAGCTCGCCCAGGCGATCGCGTCGGCGGCGGAGGCCCAGCGCTCCTTCGACCAGGAGCACCGGATCGCGGTGACCCTCCAGCGCAGCCTGCTGCCCCGCCGGCTGCCCGAGATCGCCGGCCTCGACCTGGCCGTCCGGTACGAGCCGGCGAGCGCCCATACCGAGGTGGGCGGCGACTTCTACGAACTGGTGATGCTCGACGGCCACCTGCTGATGGCGATCGGTGACGTGGCCGGGCACTCGCTGCACGCCGCGACCGTGATGGCCGAGCTGCGACACGCGATGCGGGCGTACGCGGTCGAGGGGCACCCGCCGGGGGTGATCCTGGACCGGCTCAACGAGCTGATGCGGGTCCTGCTGCCGAGCGAGCTGGCCACGATCTGCGTGCTCCTGCTCGACCCGGGCAGCGGGCTGGTCCGGCTGGCCAGCGCCGGTCATCTGCCGGCCCTGGTCAGCAGCGCGGGCCGGGTGCGGTTCGTGGAGCAGTCCGCCCCGCTGCTCGGCGTCCGCGCACCACGCCCGCCGGACCTGGAGTTCGTGCTGCCGGCCGGGGCGACGCTGGTGCTGTACACCGACGGCCTGATCGAACGCCGGGACGCGACCATCGACGAGGGGATGGCCGCGCTGGGCGCGGTCGCCACCCGGGTGGACGACGACCTCGACCGGTTCTGCCAGCGGCTGCTGGTCGAGCTGGCACCGCCCGAGATCCAGGACGACGTCGCGGTGGTCGCCGTCCGCCGCCGCTGACCCCGCGCCGGCGACGGGACGGCCGCCGCGAAGCGTCACCCGCCGCTGGCGACCAGCGAGCGGGCGTACGCGGCGGGGGAGACCCCGGCGACGGCGGTGAACTCGCGGACCAGGTGCGCCTGGTCGGCGTACCCGAGGTCGGCGGCGACCCGCGACCAGTCCACCGGCCCGGCGGTGGCCTGCTCGATGGCCTCCTGGAGCCGGTACCGCCGGATCACCCACTTGGGGCCCACCCCGACGTACTCCAGGAAGAGCCGCTGGAGCCGCCGGGTCGAGAGGCCGTGCCGCCCGGCGAAGTCGTCCACCCGCAGGATGCTCCGGTCCGCGCGGATCTCCTCGACCAGCGCGGTGGCCCGGGCGGCGAGCGGGTCCGGCACCGGCTTCCCGGCGGTGAGCAGCTCGTCGAGCCGGCCGCAGCGCTCGTCGTCGCTGCCGGGGCAGACCGGCCGGGCAGCGGTGAGGGGACGGCGCTGGTCGGTCAGCTCGGCCACGGACCGGCCCCAGAACGGGCGGAAGCCACCCGGGCGGAACTGCACCCCGGTGACCCGGCCGACGCCGTGCAGGGTGACGGTGAACAGGCCGGTGTCCACCCCGGCGATCTCCCCGGTCTCCGGCGTGCCCTCCCGGGCCTGGAACACCACGTTGACCGTCGGGTGCGGCACGACCCGCTGGTCGAGCGGCTCGGTCAGCTCCCAGTCGACCAGCCAGTAGTGCTCGACGTACGGGCGCAGCGCCGGTGCGGGCAGCCGACGGCGGAAGCGGACCTGCCGCAGCAGCCGGCCGGGGTCGAGGATTCCCCGGCTGTCCTGCCGCGGTTCGTGTCGCATTTTTTCAAGACCACCCTCATACGCTGGCCCTATGACCACGAAGACTAGTGAGCTGCTGGCCGTCGTCGCGCCCCGGACGGTGACCGTGGTCCAGGGCATCTCCGACGACCAGCTCGACCTACCCACCCCGTGCCCGGAGTACACGGTGCGCGGCCTGCTCAACCACGTGTACGACGTGGTGGTCAACTTCCAGGCGCTCGCCCGACGGCAGGAGGTGGACTGGTCGGCCAAGACCGACCACCTGACCGACGGCTGGCGGGACGGGTTCGCGGCGGAGACCGTACGCCTGATCGAGGCGTGGTCGGACCCGGCGGCGCTGGAGGGCGTGTCGCCCGGCATGGGGCTGCCGCAGGAGACGGTCGGCGAGATGGCCCTGATCGACCTCACCGTGCACGGCTGGGACCTGGCCCGGGCCACCGGGCAACCGGAGGCGGAGGTCGACCCGGCGGTGCTCGCGGCGGGGCACGGCTTCATGGACCGGATGGGGGAGACCGGCCGGCGGATGGGGGCCTTCGGTGAACCGGTGCCCACCGCCGTCGACGCCACCGGGCTGGACCGTCTACTCGGTCGGACCGGCCGGGATCCGGCCTGGCTGCCCTGACGCCCTCGACCCGCGTGGCACCATGCCGCGCGGGTCGCTCTTGACACCACTATTCGCCAAGTGAATAGTTGCGGGCGTGTCCACACCGCACGTCCTGCTCGGACTGCTCGTAGGTGGCGCCCGGCACGGTTACGACCTGAAGCGCGCCCACGACGAGCGGCTGCCCCGGTCCCGGCCGCTCGCGTTCGGGCAGGTCTACGCCACCCTCGCCCGGCTCCAGCGGGACGGCCTGGTGGTCCCGGCCGGGCAGGAACGCGACGGCGGACCGGACCGCACGGCGTACGCGCTCACCGAGGACGGGCGGGCGGCGCTCGACCGGTGGCTCGCCACCGTCGAGTCGCCGATGCCGTACGTGGCCAGCACCCTCTTCGCCAAGGTGGTGGTCGCACTCCTGGTCGCCGACGTCGAGCGGGCCCGGTCCTATCTCATCGCCCAGCGCCGGGCGCACACCGAGCGGCTCCGCGAGCTGACCGCGGTGAAGAGCGCCCCCTCGGCCAGCCTCGACGACGTGATCGCGGCCGACTTCGCCATCAACCATCTCGACGCCGACCTGCGGTGGCTGCACACCACCCTCGACCGGGTCGCCGACTGGCACCGGGAGGTGCACTCGTGACGCATCTGGAGGCCCGCGGTGTGGTCAAGGCGTACGACAGGACGCCCGCGCTGCGCGGCGTGACGCTCGACGTGGCGGAGGGGGAGATCGTCGCCGTCACCGGACCGAGCGGATGCGGCAAGTCGACCCTGCTGCACTGCCTCGCCGGCATCCTTCGTCCCGACGCCGGCCAGGTCACCTGGCGGGGTGAGCGGGTCGACACCTGGTCGGAGGCGGCCCGGTCCCGGCTGCGGCGCACCGAGTTCGGGGTGCTCTTCCAGTTCGGCCAGCTCGTCGCCGAGCTGACCGCGGCGGAGAACGTCGCCCTTCCGCTCCTTCTCGCCGGCACGGGGCGGCGAGCGGCGCGGACGGCGGCGCTGACCTGGCTGGAACGGCTCGGCGTGGCCGAGGTGGCCGACGTCCGGCCGGGCGAGATGTCCGGCGGCCAGCAGCAGCGCTGCGCCACCGCCCGCGCCCTGGTCACCGAGCCCCGGGTGCTCTTCGCCGACGAGCCGACCGGCGCGCTGGACACGCTCACCGGCGAGCAGGTGCTCACCCAGCTGGTCCGGCTCGCCCGCGAGCAGCACACCACCGTCGTGCTGGTCACCCACGAGCCGCGCATCGCCGCGTACGCCGACCGCGAGGTGACGCTGCGCGACGGGATGGTGGACCACTCGGGCCTGGGTCTGGACGCGCCGGCGCCGGGCGGCCACCGGTGACGCCGGGCACCCTGCTCCGGCTCGCACTGGCCGGCACCCGGGCCGACCTGGCGCGGGTGGCACTGACCGCACTCAGCGCCGCGCTGGCCACCCTCGCCGGCCTCGCGGCGCTGACCGTGCTGGCCATCCCGACGCCGCTGGCCACCGACGGCAACCAGATGCGCTGGTCCGAGCAGTACGCCAACCAGCTTCTGGTCGAGCCGGGGCTGCGCGGTGGCACCGCGTTCGCCCTGCTACTGCTCACCATCCCGGTGCTGGCGCTGGCCGGGCAGTGCGCCCGGCTCGGCGCACCGGCCCGCGACCGCCGGCTGGCCGCCCTCCGGCTGGCCGGGGCCACCCCCGGGCAGGTCAGCCGGGTCGCCATGGCGGAGGCCGGGGTGGCGAGCCTGCTCGGCACGCTGGCTGGACTGGGCGTCTATCTGGCTGGTCACCGGCTGCTGCACCGGCCGGACGCGCGGGGCCGGCTTCCCTTGCCCACCGACGTGTACCCGTCGAGCGTCGGGATGGCGGCGTTGGTGCTCGGGCTGCCGGTGGTCGCCGCGCTGGCCACCGCGCTGATGCTCCGCCGGGTGGCGACCACTCCGTTCGGCGTGGTCCGGAGGGTGCGGACCCGAGGCCCCTGGCCCTGGCCCGGTCTGCTGATCATCCTGGGTCTGGTCGCCTTCGCCGCCATCCGGCCGGTGACGCTCTGGTACGACCGGCGGCATGCGGAGCTACCCCCCTGGCTGGTGCCGACGCTGCTGGTCGGCGGCGCGCTGCTCGCCATGATCGGCGTGGTCACCGGCACCGGCTGGGTCTCCCACATCACCGGCCGGCTGCTGCGCCGGTACGCCCGGCGGCCGGCGGGCCTGCTCGCCTCGAGTCGCCTGATGGCTGATCCCTGGATGGGCAGCCGGACCTTCGCCGCCCTCCTCACGGCCCTGATCTTCGGCGCGGGAGCGGCCATGATGACCGCTCACTTCCGGACGCGCAGTGCCGCGCTCGCCGAGGACCGGCGACGCTTCGACGAAGCAGTCGGGCAGCCGCACGTGCCGGTGGCCGAGGCGGACGACTTCTACCTGCGGGCCATGGACCTGGTGCACGCGGCGGTGGTCGTGGCCCTGGTGATCGCCGCCCTCGGGCTGCTGGTCGCCGTCGCCGAGAACGTGGTCAGCCGGCGCCGGGCGTACGCGGCTCTGGTGGCCGGCGGCGTCCCGCGCGGCGTGCTCGGGCGCTCCCTCCTCTGGCAGGCCGTCACGCCGGCCGTCCCGGCGATCCTGGTCGCGTTGACCGTGGGGACGCTGCTGGTCCGGGGTGTCTTCGGCGGGACCGTCCGGACGGGCGGCTCGTCGTACAGCTCCTGCGACGCGGGCCCGGAGATCTGCGACAACCCGGCGACGGCGGCGCAGCACACCCGCGAGATCCTCGTCCCGGCGGTCGAGCGGGCCGTGCAGGTGCCGGCCGACCTGCTCGCCCTCTATGGCGCCGGCGCCCTGGCCGCGGTGCTGGTCACGGTCGGATTCGGCGTCCTCCTCCTGAGGTCCAGCACGGCGGTGGAGGAGCTGCGGACGACCTGACGTGACACGGTGGCCGTCGCCGAAGCTGTTCGGCTGGGGCGGTGCCCCCGAGCGGGGCCGCACCGGCCGACCGAGCAGCGGAACAGCAGGAGACGACCAAGCATGCGGAACCAGTCCGGCGGTGCGGCGCCGGTGTTCGTGGACCGGACCGGACGGCGTCGCCGGATGACCGTGATCGCCGGTACGGCCACGGCCGGCTGCGCTGGAGCGGATGGCCCGCACCGGGGAGGCGGCGGCGATGTTCCCGCCGGCCCCGGTGCGCTGAGCCGGCGGGGCGTGGCGGACGTCAGCGGGCGGTGAGCAGACCGGCGGACCAGGCGACGGCCAGGCCGATCACGGCCGAGCAGCAGCAGACCAGCAGGGCGGAGGCCACCACCGCGAGGATCACCCAGGTCGGCCCGCGTCGGGCCGCACCTTCCGGGGCCGGTTCCTCCCCGGCCGGCTCCTCCTCGGCCTGGCTCACCCGCGCAGTGTAGGTCCCCGGCGGGGATGTCCTCGCAAGATCCCACCCGATCGTGGAGGTAGTGGCCTCCTGCCACGAGATGGGGGGTGTTTCCGGGATTGAGGGCGATCTTGGCGAGCGCCGGGGCGGCGGACCGTCGCGACGGCGAGGCACGATGGGTCGATGGAACTGATCTCGATCGAGGACATCCGGGCCGCCGCCGACGACATCGCCGGAACCGTCGTGCGTACCCCGCTGCTGTCGACGCCGTGGGACGACGAGCTGTGCGTCAAGCCGGAGAGCCTGCAACCGGTCGGGTCGTTCAAGCTGCGGGGGGCGACCCACGCGGTGGCCCGGCTCGATCCGGCCGCCCGGTCCCGGGGCGTGGTGACCCACTCGTCCGGCAACCACGGCCAGGCGCTCGCGTACGCGGCCCGGGTGTCCGGCGTCCCGTGCACCGTGGTCGTCCCCGAGGGGGCGCCGCAGGTCAAGGTGGACCGGATCCGCGCGCTCGGCGCCGAGGTGGTGCTGGTCGCGCCGGCCCGCCGGCTGGCCGAGGCGGAGCGGATCGCCGCCGACTCCGGGGCCGCGCTGGTGCCGCCCTTCGACGACCGGCGGATCATCGCCGGGCAGGGCACCATCGGGCTGGAGATCGTGGCGGACCTGCCCGACGTCGACGTGGTGCTGGTGCCGGTAGGCGGGGGTGGGCTCTCCTCGGGGGTCGCCACCGCGGTGAAGGCGCTGCGCCCGTCGGCGGCGGTCATCGGGGTGGAGCCGGCGCTGGCCGCGGACGCCCGGGATTCCCTCGCCGCCGGTGAGGTGGTGGTCTGGGACGTCGAGCGGACCTACCGGACCAGCGCGGACGGGCTGCGTACCAACCTGTCCGCGCTGACCCTGGCCCACCTGCGGGCCCGCCTGGACGGCATCGTCACGGTGACCGAGGAGGAGATCGCGCTGGCGATGGGCCGGCTGGTCCGCGACGCCCGCCTGGTGGTCGAGCCGAGCGGGGCGGTGGCGGTCGCCGCCCGCCTCTTCCACGCCGACGAACTGCCGTCCGGCCGTGCCGTCGCCGTGGTCACCGGCGGCAACGTCGACCCGGCGGTGCTGGCGTCGGCGCTCACCGCCTGACCTGTTAGGAAGGGCCCCCTGCTATGCCGCAGGCGTTAACAGGGGACCCCTCCTTTCACGTCAGGCGCGGTTGAGGCGGTCGAGGATCCAGGCGTTGATGAACGCCTCCTCGCGCCAGGCGTCGTAGCGGCCGCTCGGGCCGCCGTGGCCGGCGCCCATCTCGGTCTTGAGCAGGTAGTCGCCCTGCGGCGCGACGGCCCGCAGCCGGGCGATCCACTTCGCCGGCTCGTGGTAGAGGACCCGGGTGTCGTTGAGGCTGGTCACCGCGAGGATGGCCGGGTAGTCGACCGTGGCCACGTTCTCGTACGGCGTGTACGACTTCATGTACGCGTACACCTCGGGGTCGTCGAGCGGGTTGCCCCACTCCTCCCACTCGGTGACGGTGAGCGGCAGCGACGGGTCGAGGATCGAGGTGAGCGCGTCCACGAAGGGCACCTGCGCGACGATCCCGGTGAACGCGTCCGGGGCGAGGTTGGCCACCGCGCCCATCAGCAGGCCACCGGCCGACGCGCCCCGGGCCACCAGCCGGTCGGCGGCCGTCCAGCCGGCCTTCACCAGGTGCCGGGCGCAGGCCACGAAGTCGGTGAAGGTGTTCTTCTTGGCGAGCAGCTTGCCCTCGTCGTACCAGCGCCGGCCCAGCTCGCCGCCGCCGCGGATGTGCGCGACGGCGAAGATGACCCCCCGGTCGAGCAGGCTGAGCCGGGCGATGGAGAACCAGGGGTCCATGCTCGCCTCGTACGAGCCGTAGCCGTAGATGACGCAGGGGGCGGAGCCGTCGCGCGGGGTGCCCTTCCGGCAGACCAGCGAGATCGGCACCCGGGTGCCGTCGTCGGCGAGCGCCCAGTCCCGGTGCTGCTCGTAGTCGGCCGGGTCGTACGCCCGCCCGTCCGGCCCGGGGCGGACCGGCTTCTGCTTGCGCCGCACCATCTGTCGGGTGACCAGGTCGTAGTCGTAGACCGAGTCCGGGGTGACCAGCGAGGTGTAGCGCAGCCGCACCTCGTTCGTGCGGTACTCCGGGTTGGCGTCCAGCCCGACGCTGTAGATCGGCTCGGGGAAGTTGATGTCGTACGGGTCGCCGCCGCCGACCGGCAGCACCCGCAGCCCGGTCAGCCCGTTGCCGCGCAGCGAGACGACCAGGTGATTCTCGAACGCGTCGACGGCCTCCAGCCGGGTGCCCGGCGAGTGCTCGATCAGCGGCGTCCAGTCGCCGGGCGCGTCCGCCGAGGTGTACGCCAGCGCGAAGTCCTCCGCGCCGTCGTTGTGCAGGATCAGGAACCGGTGTCCGTGGTGCTCCACCGAGTACTCGACGCCCTGCCGGCGCGGCGCGACGATCGCCGGCTCGCCGGTGGGGTTGGCGGCCGGGATCACCCGTACCTCGCTGGTGACCTTGCTGTGGATGTCGATGACCACGAACCGCTCGGAGCGGGTCAGCTCGACGCCCACCCAGAACCGCTCGTCGTCCTCCTGGTGGACCACCACGTCCTCACTCGACGGGGTGCCGACGGCGTGCCGCCAGACCCGGTACGGCCGCCAGGCGTCGTCCACCGTGACGTAGAAGAGCGTGGAGGCGTCGGTGGACCAGGCGGTGCCGTAGAACGTGTCGGGGACCTCGTCGGGCAGCACCTCGCCGGTGCTGAGGTCCTTGACCCGCAGGGTGAACCGTTCGTCGCCGGCGAAGTCCGTCGAGTACGCCAGCCAGCGCCCGTCCGGGCTGACGTCGAACGCGCCGAGGGCGAAGAAGTCGTGCCCCTCGGCGAGCTGGTTGCCGTCGAGCAGCACCTCCTCGCCGTCCAGCGGGGCGCCGTCGGCGCTGATCGGGGGGACGGTCTCGCCGTCCCGGACGGCCCGGCGGCAGTGCACGCCGTACTGCTGGCCCTCGACCGTGCGGGTGTAGTACCAGTACCCGTCCTTGCGGGTGGGCACCGACAGGTCGGTCTCCTGGGTGCGCCGGCGGGTCTCCTCGAACAGTTGGGCGCGCAGCCCCTCCAGGTGCGCGGTGCGCGCCTCGGTGTACGCGTTCTCCGCGGTCAGGTGGGCGATCGTCGCAGGGTCGTCCTTGGTGGCGAGCCAGGCGTACTCGTCGACGACGGTGTCGCCGTGGTGGGTGCGCTCGGTCGGGACGCGCTTGGCGACAGGTACGGGCGACGGCTCCGGGTCGTGGCCCGGCGCCGGCCGCGCCGAGCTGGAGTTGTCGGGGGTCTCGGTGGTCACGGCGTCACGTTACCGGCCAGGCGGTCGCTGCCGGGCGGTCGCTCGGCCGGATCCGGCAAGTTGCCGTCCGCGACTTTCGAACATGTGTACGATGACCGCCATGGCGGCTGCAGCGAGTTCCACGAATCGACCCGGAGCCCTCGAGATCACCCGGCGACTGGCGGAGATCTGCGGCCCGCCGTTCGCCCGCTTCGCCGGCGCGGCCGACGAGGTGGCCGGCCGGACGGCCCGCTGGGTGGCGGTGCCGGGCGGCCCGCACGCCGCCGCCGAGGTGCTGCGGCTGGCCGCCGCGCACGACCTGACGGTGGTGCCACGCGGTGCCGGCACCAAGATCGACTGGGGGGCCGCGCCGGCCCAGGTCGACATCCTGCTCGACACCGGCCGGCTCGCCGGGGTCTGGCACGAGCCGCAGGGCTCCCCGCTGGCCGAGATCGGCGCCGGCACCCCGCTGCGGGCGGTCCAGGCGAGCCTCGGCCGCACCGGCCGGCGCCTCCCGGTCGACGTGCCCTCTCCCGGGGCGACCCTGGGCGGGGTGCTCGCCGCCGACGAGGCCGGGCCGCTCCGGCACCGGCACGGCAGTCCGTGCGCCCAGCTCGTCGGCGTCCGCTACCTGGACGCGGACGGCGAGCTGGTCAGCATCGGTGAGTCCGGCACGACGTCGCTGGGCCGGGCGGCTCCGACGGCCCGAGACCAGGCGGGCGGCGGTGGGGCGGCGGCATCCCCGGGCCTGCCGGGCGGCGCCGCGGCGCTCTTCGGCACCGGCGACCTGCCGGGGCTGGACGTGGCCCGGCTGCTCTGCGGCTCGCAGGGCGGGCTGGGGGTGCTGGTCTCGGCGACCCTGCGGGTGCAGGCCGTGCCCGCCAGCCGGGTCTGGGTGTCCCGCCCGGTCTGGACCCCGTTGGAGGTGCACGACCTGGTCCGCGCGGTGCTCGCCGCACGGCTCGATCCGGCGGCCGTCGAGCTGGATCTGCCCGTGCCGGTGCCGCTGCCGCGCCGGCGGGTGCACCCGTCCCACCCGTCCGTCTTCGCCCGCCCTGATCATCCGGCGGTGGCCGGGCGGCCGGCCCGGCCGGCCGCGGCGGGCAGCCTGGTCGTGCTGCTGGAGGGTGGCCCGGCGGACGTCGCCGAGCGGGCCGAGCGCCTGGCCGCCCTGCTCGGCCCGGAGGCCACCACCGCTTCCGCGGCTCCCGAGTGGTGGGGGCGGTACCCGTTCGGCCCGGGCGACACCGCGCTGCGGGTGGAGGTTCCGATCAACGACCTGCACGCGGCGGTCTACGCGCTGCGCGACGCCGTCGGCGTTCCGGTGCCGGTGCGGGGCTCGGCCGGGGTCGGCACGGTGTACGCGACGTTGCCCGCCGCCCTGCCGGCAGACCGGGTGGCCGCGATCCTCGCCGCCGTCCGTGGGGTGCTCCTCGCCCGCCAGGGCCGCTGCGTGGTGGTCGCCGCCCCCACTCCGGTGCGCCGGGTGGTCGACCTCTGGGGCGAGCTGCCCACCCTGCCCCGCCTCCGCACGGCGAAGGCACACCTCGACCCGCACCAGCGCCTGGCCCCCGGCCGCCTCCCCGGCGGCCTCTGACCCCAACTGCCCCACCCCCGGGCCGCCACTCTCGTTGATCAAGGAGTTTGCGTCAGGATCCGGCCCACGCCGGACGCAAACCTCTTGATCGACGCGGCGGGCCTGTGGGGCTGGGTGGGGGTCAGAGCGCGTCGTTGCGGAGCGCCAGGATGGCGATGTCGTCGCGGGGAGCCTCGGTCGAGAAGCCGATCGCCGTGGCACGCAGCCGGGCGGCCACCACGTCCGCGGAGTAACCGGCCAGCGGGGCCGCCGACGCGCGCAACCGTTCGGTGCCGAAGAGCTCCCGGCCGCGCCGCCGCTCGGTGACCCCGTCGGTGTAGAAGATCAGCATGTCGCCCGGGTCGAGCGAGATCTCGGCCGTCGGCGTGGTGATCGAGTCGAGCAGCCCGAGTGCGGTACCGCCCGTGCCGACGAAGGCGGCCCCACCGCCGCCGTGCAGCAGCACCGGGCGGTCGTGCCCGGCCAGGTGCAGGGAGACGTCGAGCTGGTCCCCCTCGCCCGGCCCGACCGCCGCCAGCGCCAGCGTGCAGTACCGGCCGCTGCCCCGCTCGACCAGCGTCTCGTTGAGCCGGACGAGCACCTCCGGCAACGGCTTGCCGTCGCCGGCCAGCACCCGGATCACGTCCCGGACCAGGCCGGTCACCGCCGCCGCCTGCACGCCCTTGCCCGAGACGTCGCCGACCACCACCAGCCACCGGCCGTCCGGCAGCGGCACCACGTCGTAGAAGTCGCCGCCGACCTCGGCGTCGCCGCCCGTCGGGACGTACTCGGCGGCGAAGCCGATGCCCTCGACCACCGGTAGCACCGGCGGCAGCAGGGACTGCTGGAGCGTCTGCGCCACCCGCCGACGCTCGGCGTGGATGCGGGCGTTCTCGATCGCGAGTGCCGCCCGCCGGGCCACGTCCTCCAGCACCGAGACCTCGTCCGGATCGTGCCGGTGCCCCTGGTGGCGGCCGACGGCCAGGGTGCCGAGCCGCTGCCCGCGGGCGATCAGCGGTACGGCGAACCCCTCCATCGGCCCGCTCAGCGGCACCTGCGCCGCGCTCCGGGACGCCTCCCGCAGCCGGGCCTGGATCGAGTCCGGCCCGGTCTCCTGGAGCACCCGGTGCAGCTGCGGCAGCACCGACTCGTCGGCGTGGCTGGACGCGGCGAGCCGCAGCCGGCCCCACTCGTCGGTGGTGTGCACCGCGCACCACTGGCCCAGCCGGGGCACCACGAGCTGCGGGATGAGCGCCATGGTCAGCTCGACGTCGAGCGACTGGGCGAGCAGCTCGCTCGCCTCGGCGAGGAAGGTCAGCCAGGCCGACCGGCGGACGTCCGCCCGGCGCAGCCGGTCGTTCTCCAGGTGCAGCGAGAGCCGTTCGGCGGCCAGCACCGCCAGCGGCCGGGCGTACGCCGAGGGCGCCGCATCCAGCTCCAACTCACCGGCGTAGGGCCGGTGCACGGCGAGCGGGACCCGCAGCAGCTCGTTCCCCTCCCGGGGGTGCCGGCCGTAGCGGGCGAGCACCTGGCTGCCCTGCCCGTCGCCCCGGTCCAGCCGGACCACGCCGCCGGCCGCGCCCACCATCTCGGCGAGCCGGGCCAGCAGCCCGGTAACGAACTCCGGCAGCGGATCGTCCGCGTACGGGTCGGGGCTGGTCTGCATCAGCTCGCTCATCGCGGCCGCGTTCGGGGAGTCGGCCTCCGCCCCGCCCACCGTGGTGTCCATCGCGGGGCTCTCGACCGTGGCCAGGGCGGGCGATTCGTCGTCGTGCCGGTCGAGCCGGAACCAGATGCCCTTTCCGGTGGGCAGGTAGGTGGTGCCCCACCGGCTGGCAAAGTGGTCGACCAGCAGCAGCCCGCGCCCGCGCTCGGCCACCTCGGTGATGTCCGCTGTGACGTTGCGCACGCCGACCACCAGCTCGTCGACCGGGCCGGCCGCGAAGTCGATGACCGTGACCGTCAGACCCCCGCTGTCCGCTTCGACCTCGATGTCCAGTTCGGTGCGGGCGTGCTCCACGGCGTTGGTGGTGAGTTCCGTGGTGAGCAGCAGTGCCTCGTCGAGCAGTTCGTCCAGGTCCGCCTCGCCGAGCACGGACCGGACCAGGGCCCGGGCCGCAGCGGGCGTACGCCGGTCCGCGGGGAGGCGGACCCGCCGGACATGCTCGTCCGCGCCGCCGCTCGTCGCCGGCCCCGCCTCCGCTGACACCTCCGTATCCTCCACCGCCGCCACCCCGGGTGCCAAGCGCTCCCCCCGATCACGCCGCTCGCGCGGATGCCCGGGCGTGGCGCGTGCTCGTCGGCCGTGGCCTCGACGGAAGGCGGGCAGAATGGTGTGATGGCCGCGTGTCGGCACGAGCCAGACGGCCCCGAGCTGAGCGAGGAATGATGACCACGGCGAACAAGTCGGTAGCCGCGGACCCGTCCGCCCCCGACCACGAGGTGCTCCTCGGCGAAATGGTGGAGGCGCTGCGGCGGGTGCGCCGCGGTGACCTCAAGGTCCGGCTGCCCCGGCGGGCCGGCCTGGCCGGCCAGGTGGCCGACGCCTTCAACGACGTGGTGTCGCTCCAGGAGCGGCAGCACCTGGACCTGCGCCGGATCAGCCGGATCGTCGGCCGGGACGGCCGGCTCACCGAACGCCTCGACGACGAGGGGCTGGACGGCTCGTGGGCGGAGGGCCAGCAAGCGATCAACTCGCTGATCGACGACCTGGGCCGGCCGACCACCGAGATCGCCCGGGTGATCATGGCGGTGGCCGACGGTGACCTGTCCCAGCACATGGCGCTGGAGATCGACGGGCGCCCGCTGCGCGGTGAGTACCTGCACATCGGCCGCACCGTCAACACCATGGTCGACCAGCTCTCGTCCTTCTCCAACGAGGTGACCCGGGTGGCCCGTGAGGTGGGCACCGAGGGCAAGCTGGGCGGCCAGGCCGACGTACGCGGGGTCGCCGGCACCTGGAAGGACCTCACCGACTCGGTGAACACCATGGCGTCGAACCTGACGTACCAGGTGCGGTCCATCTCCCAGGTGGCCGCGGCGGTGGCCAAGGGCGACCTGTCGCAGAAGATCACCGTGTCGGCCAAGGGCGAGGTGGCCGAGCTGGCGCACACCTTCAACTCGCTCACCGACACCCTGCGGCTCTTCGCCGAGCAGGTGACCCGGGTGGCCCGTGAGGTGGGCACCGAGGGCATGCTCGGCGGCCAGGCGGAGGTGCCGAACGTCGCCGGCACCTGGAAGGACCTGACCGACAGCGTCAACTCGATGGCGTCGAACCTGACCGCTCAGGTGCGCAACATCGCCCAGGTCTCCACCGCGGTCGCCCGGGGTGATCTTTCGCAGAAGATCACGGTGGCCGCGCAGGGCGAGATCCTGGAGCTGAAGGACACCGTGAACACGATGGTGGACCAGCTGTCGTCGTTCGCGGACGAGGTGACCCGGGTGGCCCGGGAGGTGGGCATCGAGGGCAAGCTCGGCGGCCAGGCCCAGGTACGCGGCGTCTCCGGTACCTGGCGGGACCTGACCGAGAACGTGAACCAGCTCGCCGGCAACCTGACCAGCCAGGTCCGCAACATCTCGCAGGTCTCCACGGCGGTGGCGAAGGGTGACCTGTCGCAGAAGATCACCGTGGACG
>NZ_JBEYER010000025.1:0-1865 GCF_040634005.1 Micromonospora sp. NPDC007271 | reverse complement strand
TCGACAACGTGAACTCGATGGCGTCGAACCTGACGTCGCAGGTGCGGAACATCGCCTCGGTCACCACTGCCGTCGCCAAGGGTGACCTGTCGCAGAAGATCACGGTGGACGCGCAGGGCGAGATCCTGGAGCTGAAGAACACCGTGAACACGATGGTGGACCAGCTGTCGTCGTTCGCGGACGAGGTGACCCGGGTGGCCCGGGAGGTGGGCACCGAGGGCAAGCTCGGCGGTCAGGCGCAGGTGAAGGGGGTCAGCGGCACCTGGCGCGACCTGACCGAGAACGTGAACCAGCTCGCCTCGACGCTCACCACCCAGCTCCGGGCGATCTCCCAGGTCTCCACCTCGGTGACCCGGGGCGACCTGACCCAGCGGATCAGCGTCAAGGCGCAGGGCGAGGTCGCCGAGCTGAAGGACAACATCAACCAGATGATCGTCACCCTGCGGGAGACGACCAAGAAGAACGCCGAGCAGGGCTGGTTGGACTCCAACCTGGCCCGGATCGGCGGCCTGCTCCAGGGTCAGCGCGACCTCGGCGAGGTCTGCCGCATGATCATGGTGGAGGTGACCCCGCTGGTCGACGCGCAGCTCGGCGCGTTCTTCCTGGTGGACAGCTCCGAGGGGAGCATGCGGCTGCGGCTCACCGCCTCGTACGGGTACGTGGCGCGGGGGCACGACGTCACCTTCGGGCCGGGCGAGGGGCTGGTCGGGCAGGCCGCCCTGTCCCGGCGGACCATCCGGGTCAACACCCAGCCCGACGGGCGCCTGGTGCTGCGGTCCGGGCTCGCCGAGACGCCCCCGGCCGACCTGGTGGTGCTGCCCGTGCTGTTCGAGGGCGAGCTGCTCGGTGTGATCGAGTTCGCCGGCGTGACCACCTTCTCCGAGCTGCACCTGTCGTTCCTGGAGCGCCTCGTCGCCACGATCGGCATCGCGGTCAACACCATCCAGGCCAACCGGCGTACGGAGGAGTTGCTCGCCCAGTCGCAGCGGCTGGCGCACGAGTTGCAGGAGCAGTCGGCGGAACTCCAGCGCACCAACGCCGAGCTGGAGGACAAGGCCAAGCTGCTGTCCGAGCAGAAGACCAACATCGAGACGCAGAACCGGGAGATAGAGCTGGCCCGGCTCGGCCTGGAGGAGAAGGCCCAGCAGCTGACCCGGGCGTCGGCGTACAAGTCGGAGTTCCTGGCGAACATGAGCCACGAACTGCGTACGCCGCTGAACTCGCTGCTGCTGCTGGCCCGGCTGCTCGCCGAGAACCCGGACCAGAACCTCACGCCGAAGCAGATCGAATTCGCCCGCACCATCTACAGCGCCGGATCGGACCTGCTCTCGCTGATCGACGACATCCTGGACCTGGCCAAGATCGAGGCGGGCCGGATGGACATCGAGCCGACCGAACTGCGCTTCTCCGAGCTGCGCGGCTACGTCGAGCAGGCGTTCGCCCCGCAGGCCGAGGAGAAGGGCCTCGACTTCCAGGTGCGGATCAGCAAGGATCTGCCGCCGGCGGTGGTCACCGACGCCCAGCGGTTGCAGCAGATCCTGCGTAACCTGCTCTCCAACGCCGTGAAGTTCACCGACAACGGCGCGGTGACGTTGCGCATCGCGCCGGCCGCCGAGAACGCGGTCTTCGACGTGCCGGCGCTGACCAACGCCCGCCGGGTCATCGCGTTCACGGTGATCGACACCGGCATCGGCATCTCGGACGACAAGCTCTCGCTGATCTTCGAGGCGTTCCAGCAGGCCGACGGCACCACCAGCCGGCGGTACGGCGGCACCGGGCTGGGCCTCTCGATCAGCCGGGACCTGGCCCGCCTGCTCGGCGGCACGATCACCGTCTCGTCGGCGCCCGGCCAGGGCTCGACGTTC
>NZ_JBEYER010000024.1:0-76571 GCF_040634005.1 Micromonospora sp. NPDC007271 | reverse complement strand
GGCATCGCATCCCAAGGTCCAAAAAGTCGCCATGACGCCAACGTACGGGGGCTGCGACCAGCTGTCATCGGCAGAAGCGGATGCTCGAGGAGTCGCGAATGGTTTAACCATGTGGCGTGCGCCAGTCGCGATGGCGGACGATTGACCCTCCCGGCTCAGCCCCTGGCCCCGGTCGGCGTAGCCGGGTTACCGTCCGAAAGGGCGGCCCACCGAGGAGCGAACACCTGGGAAGCAGGCGAAGGTATGGCTAGGAAGATCGACACGATCGGCGCCCGGATCCGGTACTGGAGGATGCGCCGTAGCGGGATGAGCCAAGCCGTTCTCGCTGGGCTCGCGGACGTCAGCCAGTCGTACATCTCGCAGGTCGAGTCCGGCCGCAAGACCATCGACCGTCGCTCCACCCTGGTGGCCATCGCCGCCGCCCTGCAGGTCACGGTGGCTGACCTGCTCGGTCAGGGCACGGAACCGGGCGACCCGGCCCGGGAGCGCGCCGCCGAGTGCGTGCCGGCGATCTGGTCCGCCCTCATCGAGATCGAGGATGGCGAGCGTAGACCGTCGACCCGTACCAGGGAGGAGCTGGCCGCCGACATCGCGCGCAGCGACCAGCTCCGCAACCGCTCCAACTATCCGGCGATGGCCCGGCTGCTCCCCGGCCTTCTGTTGGATGCCGCTGCCGTCGGGGGGACCGTGCTCGCTCAGGTGGCGTACCAGGCTTCGACGTGCCTGCGACACCTCGGATACCGGCACCTGGCGCTCAACGCCGCGCGGGTCGCGGTGGCTGCCGCTGAGGACGTCGAGGAGCCTGCGTGGCTTGGGGCGTCCCGCTTCGCCTACACACAGAGTCTGCCGATCGAGGCCGCGCCGCTGGCCGCCAGGGCCGCCGACCGGTCGCTGGCTGAGCTTCAGGGCGCTGCCGCCGACGAGCGGGTCCGGCAGATGCTCGGTCAGCTACACCTCTCGGCTGCGCTGGCATCGACGGTGAGCGGGCGACCGGACATCGCCCGCGATCATCTCGCTGAGGCGGCACGTGAGGCGGCGACCATCGGGGATCCACCGGACGGTGCCGGGTTCAACGGTTGCGGGTTCGGGCCGACGAACGTCGGGCTGTGGGAGATGTCCATCGCGGCGGAGCTGGGCGAGCCCGGCCGGGTGATCGAGCTGTCCCGGACGGTACGACCGCAGGTCCTCGCCGCGTCGATTCGCCAGATGTCGTACTGGCTCGACCTCGGCCGCGCGTTGGCCGAATCAGGCCGCCGGGACGCCGAGGCGCTGGCGGCGTTCGTGCGAGCGGAGCAGGCAGCGCCGGTGCCTTTCGCGCTGAACCCCCTTGTCCAGAGCGCCGTCGTGGCGATGGCGCGGCGGGCGAAGCGTCGGGCCGTCCCGGCCGAACTACGGCTGCTGGCCGGCCGTTTGGGTATCAGCCTGGCCTCATAACCAGCGGTAATTTCGCCATCACCGATCGGCTCTAGTGTCCGGTTCGGGTGAGGCGCTTGCCTCCCTTGGCCGGGTGCGGCGGCTTTAGGTTCTTTCACGGCTGGCCGTCGCGCCCCTACCGGCGGAGGTGGGGATGGGCGGTCGGGACGACGCCGCCAGGCAAAACGCGGGACAGCAGATCCAGGCGGCTGAGCGGGAGGCGGCGAAGCGGCGGCTCCTCGCCTTGGCCGAGGCGGCTCGGATACCGGTTGAGGAGTTCACTCGGGCGGTGCCGGACCGGCGGTGGCGCCGATCCACCCGCACCGTCGGATGTGATGACGTCTCTACACCACCGGCACAGCGTGTCTCGTACGAGGAGTATCTGCTCGCGACCGCCCTGAGCATCGCTCGGCGTCACCGGCCGGTCTGGTCTTGGCGGCGGTGGCGGCGGGTCTGCCGTTGTGGTGCCGAGCTGCCCTGCCGTGCCCGTCACCGGGTTCCGATCGACCGTGGCCACTGGCCGCAGGGAGAAGCCGAGTGAACAACGAGCAGGAGCAAATGATCGTTGCCGTGCATCTACGAGGGATGGACGGCATGTGCACCGGCTGCCGGGCGTGGTGGTCGCGGCTGATTCCGTACCCGTGTTGGCAGGTGGAGTGGGCGACCAGCCGGCAGGCGCGGGTGATCACCGCGCGTTTCCTGGGCGGTGTGCGGTGACCACCCACGGGCCGGTGTTGCCGATCTGGAGCTGCGGCGGCTGCGGGGCGCCGTGGCCGTGCGCGACGCGGCGGCGGGAGCTGCGGGCGGAGTTCGAGGGTGCCCCGGTTTCGCTGGCGCTCTACCTGGGGGCGCAGCTCGTCCGCGCCACCGCGGATCTGACCTGGGCGCCGGCCGGCGCGCTGCATCGGCGTTTCCTGGGTTGGCTGCGGTGAGCATCCTGCGGCCGGGGGACGAGAAGTTCCATTACAGCGACGGCTCGCACCGGTGGATCCCGCCCGACCCGGACCACGACCAGGAGGTCTGGGACGAGCAGGTACGCCAGCACAAGCTGGGCCACCTGAGAAACCAGCGCGCAACGGTGCGCGTTCGGCGCCTCGCCTGATGTCGGTACGCCAGTCCGGCCGCTACCCCCGTTCGAGGAAAGCGGGAAATCCGAATCCGAGCCCTCCTGCGGCGGGTGGCACGGACTGCCGGACATGGCAGCGGACCGATATGCTTCCCAACCCGATGGGCACGGGTAGCGGGCCCGCCCGTGGGCTCGGTGGAGGGGACCCGAATGTACGCAGGGGGGCGTAGGGTGGCGGGCCGACTTCTCCGACGTCCGGTGTTCTGCGGCCTTCTGGCCATCGGCGGGATGCTGCTCGTCCCGTCGGCGCCGGCCTTGGCTCACCTGGCTCGGGTGGAGGATTCCACCCATCTGTCGGTGTCCACCACGAACGCGAAGGGGCGGGTGGGCGACACGGTCAGCATCCGCGTGACGGTTAGAAACCATGGGCCCGCCGTTGAGCCGGAGTGGGCACTGACCGGCGTGGAGACCCAGCCGGGCACCCGGTTCGTCAGTGGTACCGGGTGCCGTCCAGACCCCAACGGCGGGCAGTACTGTCCCAGTCCGGGACCGTTGGCCGTCGGCGCGTCCCAGACGGTTGTGCTGCGATACAAGATCTTTCGCACGGTCCAGCATCCCGAGCGGCAGTCCGCCGGCTTCGGCTTGTACGAGGCGCTGAACCGCAAGGGTGGCACGGATGACGTGGACCTGAACTTCCAGATCTACATCATGGGTGCGGCCACTCCGACCACCCGCGCTTCGGTACGCCCCAGTGGGACTCCCACCCGCTCCAACGCGACTCCGGTGCGCTCCAGCCGGGCGTCGGCAAGCCCCAGCCACGCCTCGACCACGTCACCCTCGTCCCCACCCGGGGCGAGCACGAGTGCGCCGGACGTGATCGCGGCTCCCACCAGCGAACCCACCCCGCAGGTCACCACCGTCGCCCTGGACAAGGCCCAGCGCAGCGGCTTCACCGTCGGCTGGGCCGCGGGCACCTCCGGCCTCGTCGTCATCGGCATCGGTACGCTGGCCGCCGTGGCGCTGCGCCGCCGCAGACGCGCCGTACCGGACCCGCCAACGGCGGCAGACGAGGACTGACCGGCTCGTTGTCTCGTTGGTCCGGCTCGTTGGTACGGGCACAGCCGGGGAGGACGCGTCGTGGCGGAGCGGTGATGCCCCTGTTGCCACAGCGAATCAGCCTGCGTAGCGGGGCTCCGCGATCCGGCGGCGGAACTCCGCGTGCGCGGACTGGAGGATGCCGTTGAGGCGTTCGATCTCGTCCTCGGTCGGCTCGCGGCGCAACTCGACCTTGATCTGGAAGTCGCCGTCCTCGATCGTCACGTCCAAGCCGGCCAGGAGGTCGACGGGCAGTTTACTGGTGACGAACTGGCGGAATGCCTCCTCGATCGTTCCCTGCATGTCGCCGCATCCACAGGTGCGACCGTCCATGACCGCGCCGAGGTGACTGCGGCCCACCATGGCGTCCGGGTGGACGGGATCCAGGACGGACAGTCCTTCCTCCAGGACCGCTCGTGCGTCCGTCAGCCGTCCCTCGTGTTGGAGGAAGAGGCCAAGGGCGATCTGCGCCCGGCCGAGGGTGTCGTAGTCGGCGCCCCGGCGAGCCTGGGCCACTGCCTCGCCGAGTCGTTGTTCCGCCGGGCCGACCTGGCCGGCTTCCTTCAAGGCGAGGCCCCAGTTGCGCAGCACCTGGCTCGCCAACTCCGGGCGGCCGGTGCGCTGCGCCGTGGAATGCGCCCACGCGTACGTCCGCAACGCTCCCTCGTCATCGCCCGCGCTGCTCTGCGCGAGGGCCAGGCCGAGAGCCGCCATGAGAGCTTCCTCCACCCTGCCCTGACGATCGTAGGAGGCGAGCACTCGTTGGATCGCGTCGATCCGGCTGGCCTGGTCGCCCAGGTCGGCCGCGAGGTTCGCCAGTACGGAGAGCACGTTGAGCGTCGCCTGATGGTCCGCACCGAGTCGCGCCTCCAGGGCGGCGACAAGGTCGGTGAGGACGGCCCGGTACGTCGTCGGGTCGCCGTGGCCGCGCCGGCTCATGACGGACAGCGCCACCTGCTCGACGACCTCGTCCGGCAGTTGGTCCAGGCCGGGGAAGAGCACCTCCCCGGAGTCGCGGGCCTGCACGATCACCGCCCGCAACGCCAGGGCGGTCGCGACCCGCTCATGCCCGTTGCGCCAGAAGTTGCCTACCGTCTCCTCGATGATCTGCCGGGCCTGCCCGACGTTGCCGCGCTGGAGCAGCACGTCGGCCAGCGGTTCGAGGCCGAAGGCGTACCCGGCGTGCTCGCGGCCGTAGAAGGCGAGCCGGTCCTGGGCACCGCGGTGGAGTTCGGCCTCGGCCTCGTCGAGCCGCCCGGCCATCCGTAGCGCCATGCCCAGGTTGAGCCGGTAGGTCAGGTGATCCCTGCGAACCTGCGGATCTTCGTCGGTGGATGCGGCGGTCGCGTGGCGGTAGCACTCGATCGCGCGGTCGAGCTGGTCGGCGTTCAGCAGGACATTTCCCAGGTCGCACTGGGCTGACGCCCAGGCCGGGCTGCCGGCACCGTGCTTCGCCGCGACCGTCTGCAGCTCGCGCACCATGAGTTGTTCGGCTTCGACCAACCGGCCCTCCTGCAACAGGGAATGGGCCACATCGATCGCGGTGGGGGATGACGTCACGGGCCGGGATTCTAACGACGTGACGGCAGCCCGTGGGGGAGCAAGATCGCGGCAGTCGGCCCCTGTTGCGCGTAGGAGCTCGTGAGCGCCCGCCAGCATCGGGACCACCTCCTGTGCCGGACGGGCCCGGACGGTGCGGCTAGGAAGAGTGATGCCGGTGCCTGGGAGGGTTGAGCCAGGCGAGGGGCAGCCCCCCCGAGGGCCTTACTGGCCCAGAGCCCTCACTGATGGTGTGTTCATCGCTGGCGTGTACGGATTTGCGGGATTCAAAAGGTGCTCAACATAGTTGAGCGCCATTGAGATCGTATTCGCCGTTTCGCGAGCCTGCAGAAGTCTACTCTGTATCTCCTGCTCCTCAGGGCTGAGGCTTTCGACTTCCGGATCTGAGTCCATGGCCACCATCCTTACTGTGAGGACGTCCCAATCGTAGGGCTCCTTTATCGGGTCCACGTCGCGACGGCCCGAAGACGTGAGGTCGCGGTAGGTTGCACAGTCATGGCCACGATCGCGGACGTCCGGCACGAACTCGCCAGCCTCGCCGACCCCGGCCGGGCGGAGGGAGTGGGGCGGTTTCTGCAGATGATTCCGGGCGGGTACGGCGAGGGCGACCGGACCATCGGCGTCTCCGTGCCGCAACAGCGCAGGGTGGCCGGCCGGTACTGGCGCGATCTGTCCCTGGCCGAGACGGCGATGCTGCTGACCAGCGGCGTGCACGAGGAGAGGTTGACGTCGCTCTTCATCCTGGTACGGAAGTTCACCAAGGGGGACGAGGCGGAACGCGGCCGGATCTTCAACCTTGTGCTGGCCAACACCGGCCGCATCAACAACTGGGACCTGGTGGACTCGTCCGCGCCGTACATCGTCGGCCCCTGGCTGATCGACAAGGACCGGAGCGTACTGGATAGGTTGGCCGAGTCGAGCCTGGTGTGGGATCGGCGGATGGCCGTCATGGCAACTTTCGCCTTCATCAAAGCCGGCGACTTCCATGGGACCTTCCGGCTCAGTGAACGGCTCCTGCACGACCCGCACGACCTCGTTCACAAGGCGGTGGGCTGGATGCTGCGCGAGGTGGGCAACCGTGACCGGGCGGCGGCGGAGGAGTTCCTCGCCCGGCATTACCGGGTCATGCCACGGGTCATGCTGCGGTACGTGATCGAAAAGTTTGAACCGCAGCGACGCCGGGAGTACCTGGCCGGCGCGGTCCAGATGAGGCCCCTGACGTAGGAGTCGATGAGTGCACGCCAGTATGGCGACGAGCGCCGGTAGGGCCGGCCGGGCGAACGAGGACTTCGCCAGCGCTGTTCCCGGCGCCGCTCTGCTGCTGGACGGCGCCGGCATCCCGGGCACTGAGTCGATCTGTTCCCACGGTGTCGCCTGGTACACGCACCGTCTCGGCGGCGCGCTGCTCGGCCGGCTGTCGCGTGGCGACGGGGAAGACCTCGCGGCGATCCTCGCCGGCGCGATCGACGAGCTAGCCGCTGATCATCGCGACACCTGCGACATCACGAACCCCAGCAGCCCGCAGGCGACCGTGCTGATGGTCCGCGCCCACCGGGGCCGCCTGGACTATCTCCTGCTCGCGGACTCCTTCCTCGTCCTCGACCAGGTCTGCGCTGGCCCGCAGGTCGTCACCGACGAGCGTGAGGTGACGGCCAGGCGCATCTGCTCCGCGCCCCTGGCCGGCGTTCCAGCGGGTACGCCGGAGTACGACCGGATCCGAGCCTCCTGTGCCGAGGCGCTGCGGGCTCGCCGGAACCAGCCGGGCGGCTACTGGATCGCCAAGGACGATCCGCGCGCGGCGCAGGAAGCGGTCACCGGCAGCCGGCCCCTTGATGACCTCCGCAGCGTCGCGCTGCTCAGCAACGGCGCCAGCCGCATCGTCAGCCCGTACGGGCTGGCCGACTGGCCGGGCGTACTGGAACTGCTCGCCGCCGACGGGCCGGCCGAGATCATCCGTCGCGTCCGGCAGGCCGAGGCCCGCGCCTCCGGAGCCCCCGATGCTCGGCTCCCCGACGACGCCACGGTTCTCCACTTCACCCACCTGCCGCGCGGCGACAGTTCGCGGCAACGATCAGGGCCTCGTCGTCCGGCTTGATCCTGGACGATCCGGCTCGGCAGCGTCGGCCGGCGTGGTGGGGTGCTGGTATGGGGCGGTCATCACACCCTCGGGGTCCAGCCGGTCGAGGATCGCGTCAGTGATCTCGGCCAGCTGCGCAACCTGCTCCGGCGAGAGCACCTCGAACACGTGGTGCCGGACGGTGGCGACATGCCCGGGCGCGGATGCCACCAGCTTCTGCCAGCCCGCCTCGGTCAGCCGGGCGTTGGTGGCCCGCCTGTCCTCCGGGCAGGGGAGTCGCTCCACCAGGTCACGGTCCTCCAGCCGACGCACCGCGTGGGACAGCCGCGGCAAGGTGGCGTTCGTACGCGCGGCGAGGGCGGTCATCCGCAGCGTGCGGCCGGGAGCTTCCGACAGCATCGCGAGCATCAGGTACTCGAAGTGGGTCAGCCCGGCGTCGCGGCGCAGCTGTGAGTCCAAGGCGCCGGGGAGCAGCTCCACCAGTGCGACCAGCCGCACCCACGTCGTCAACTGTTCGCTGGTCAACCACTGCTTGCTCATCCTCACACCCTACCCAAATAGTTGACGACGCAAGTAAACCTGCTATGGTGTTACTTGAAAGTTCAACCATCTGCTCCGAAAGGAATTCCTCGTGGCACACATCTCCATCATCGGCACCGGCAACATGGGCCAGGCCATCTCCAGCGTCGTCACGAAGGGCGGCAACAGCGTCGAGCTGCTCGGCAAGGCCGACATCGACAAGCCGGTCACTGGCGACATCGTCGTCCTCGCGGTCCCCTACCCGGCCGTCGACCAGGTGCTCGCCCAGCGTGGTGAGCAGCTCGCGGGCAAGATCGTGGTCGACATCACCAACCCGGTGAACTTCGAGACCTTCGACTCCCTCACCGTCCCCGCCGACAGCTCGGCCGCCGCCGAGATCGCCGGCAGGCTGCCGGGGTCCCGCGTGCTCAAGGCGTTCAACACCACCTTTGCCGGCACGCTGGCCGCCGGGACCGTCGGACCGTTGACCACCACCGTCCTGGTCGCTGGCGACGACGCTGACGCCAAGGCCGCCCTCATCGAGGTGATCGGCGCGTCCGGCGTGAAGGCCATCGACGCCGGCGCGCTCAAGCGGGCCCGGGAGCTGGAGGCCCTCGGCTTCCTGCAGATCAGCCTTGCCGCGGGCGAGAAGGTCTCCTGGACCGGCGGCTTCGGCATCGTGGCCTGACCCGCCCGGACGCCATCTGGCCCGTTGGCCCGCGGGCGCCGGTTTCCAGGACAGGGGCCGGCACCCGCGACGCCATCACCCACCGCGTCTCGCGCAGCACCCATCGCCGAGGAGAAATCGATGACCACCCACGCCACCGCAGCCGCCGACGCGCTCATCCCCGCCCAGCACCCGTTCGCCGCGCACCTCCGGCGGGCCGCCACCCTCGAGAACGCGCAACGGCACCGGCCGTGGACGCCGGCCGACGGGCCGCTGCCCGCGCTCTACCTCAGCCACGGCGCCCCGATGCTGTTCGAGATGACCGACTGGATGATCCAGCTGCACACCTGGGCCCGGGCCCTGCCCAAACCGCGGGCGATCCTGATCGTCTCGGCGCACTGGGAGTCCGCGCCGTTGAGCATCACCAGCACCCAGCCGGTCGATCTGGTCTACGACTTCGGCGGCTTCCACCCGATGTACTACCAGATGCGCTACGACACCCCGCCCGCGCTGGAGCTCGCCCAGCAGGTCGTCGCGCTGATGCCCGACACCGAGCAGGTCCACGAGCACCGTGACCGCGGCCTGGACCACGGCGCCTGGGTGCCGCTGAAGATCATGTACCCGGACGCGGACATCCCGGTGTTGCAGCTGAGCATGCCCACCCACGACCCGGACCGGCTGATGGCGCTGGGCCGGCGGCTCAGGACGCTGCGGGAGTCCGGAGTGCTGGTGATCGGGTCGGGCTACCTGACTCACGGGCTGCCGTTCCTCGACTGGCGGAACCTCGACAAGGTGCCCGGCTGGTCGTCCGACTTCGACCACTGGGCCGCCGAGGCGCTGGCCCGCGGCGACGTCGACGAGCTCGCCCGGTTCCGCTCCAGTGCCCCGGGCATGCCCTACGCCCACCCCACCGTCGAGCACTTCACCCCGCTGTTCGTCACGCTCGGCGCCGCCACCGACCCCACCGCAGCACCGACCACCACCATTGACGGGTACGCCCTCGGCCTGGCCAAGCGGTCCCTCGAGGCCGCGTGACCCGGCGGTCGCCGTGGCGACGGCCGCACAGCCATGACACCGCCTCGGGAGCGGAGTCGTTGCGGTCACGGGTGGAACAGCGCATCGCCCTGCTGCCCCGGAACGGCAGGAACGACAACCGGCGTGGCACATGTGGAGTCGAGGGCATCCGGACAGCATGCCGTGACGAGGCAGTCACCCGCTGTCCGTGCCCCTCCGCGTCAGCTCTGCTTCGTCTCCCAGAAGATCTTCGAGATCTCCTCGATCTTCGCGAGCAGTTGCTCCGCCACGGCCGGGTCCGCGGAGCCCTTCGCGCCGCCGGCGCCGGCCAGCTTGGTCGCCTCGTTGAACAGGCTGTGCAGCTGCGGGTACTGCTCGAAGTGCGGCGCCTTGAAGTAGTCGGTCCACAGCACCCACAGGTGGTGCTTGACCAGTTCGGCCCGCTGCTCCTTAACGATCAGAGCCCGGGTACGGAACTCCGGGTCCTCGCTCGCCTGGTACTTCTCGGCGATCGCCTTGAGCGACTCGGCCTCGATCCGTGCCTGCGCCGGGTCGTAGACCCCGCACGGCAGGTCGCAGTGCGCGCTTACCACCGTGCGCGGGGTGAACAGACGTGACAGTCGCATGGGGATTTTCCTCTCTCCGAGCGGTACCGCCGAACGCTAGGACCTGAACCGTACTTCAGGTCAACACGTACGACGGCGGGACGTTCGTCACGTCACCATCGGAAGACCCCGAGCGGGGGCGGGAGATACCTTGAGGGATGCTGTGACCGTTGGGGGCGTTCGAAAACCCTGCTCAGGAGAGTGCATGGCATCGCGTACCGATCTCGTCGAAGACCTGATGAGCCGTTTCCCGCACGTGCCGCGCGAGGCCGTCATCAAGGAGGACCTGCTGCGCGGCGGCCTGGCCTTCGACGACTCGGCCCTGACCGACAACGAGAACGGCGACGTCAAGCCGAAGTCGTACTTCATCTTCTCCTTCGACCACCGCACGCTTCCTGAGCTGGGCACCGCCGCACTGCGGCGACCGCCGGAGGAGATCGTGCTCACCGGCGGGCCGTACGGGCTGCGCCGCACCGTGGTCTCGGTCCGCACCAACCCCGGCTCGCCGTACCGGGTCAAGAGCGACGACGAGGGGCGGCTGCGCCTGTTCCTGGACGACCGGCCGATCGCCGAGGTCGGGCTCCCGCCGATGCCGGACTACTACCGGCACACCCTTGCCAACGGCAAGTCGGTCATGGAGGTCGCCCCGACCATCCAGTGGGGCTACCTGATCTACCTGACCGCCTTCCGGGTCTGCCAGTACTTCGGTGCCAAGGAGGAGTGCCAGTACTGCGACATCAACCACAACTGGCGCCAGCACAAGGCGGCCGGCCGCCCGTACACCGGGGTCAAGCCGGTCGACGAGATCCTCGAGGCACTGGCGATCATCGACAAGCACGACACCGAGAAGGCCTCCCAGGCGTACACCCTCACCGGCGGCAGCATCACCTCCCACGTCGGTGGGCTGGCCGAAGCGGACTTCTACGGCCAGTACGCCCAGGCGATCGAGGAACGCTTCCCGGGCCGGTGGATCGGCAAGGTCGTCGCCCAGGCCCTGCCCCGCGCCGACGTGCAGCGCTTCCGCGACTACGGGATCCAGATCTACCACCCCAACTACGAGGTGTGGGACAAGCGGCTGTTCGAGCTCTACTGCCCCGGCAAGGAGCGCTACGTCGGCCGCGAGGAGTGGCACCGCCGCATCCTCGACTCCGCCGAGGTCTTCGGCCCGCGCAACGTCATCCCGAACTTCGTGGCGGGCGTCGAGATGGCCGCCCCGCACGGCTTCACGACCGTGGACGAGGCGATCGACTCCACCGCCGAGGGCCTGCAGTACTTCATGTCCCGCGGCATCACGCCGCGGTTCACCACCTGGTGTCCCGAGCCGACGACGCCGCTCGGCCGGACCAACCCGCAGGGTGCGCCGCTGGAGTACCACGTCCGGTTGCTGGAGGTGTACCGGGCGGTCATGGACGCCAACGGCCTGTCCAGCCCGCCCGGTTACGGCCCGGCCGGCCCCGGGCGAGCGGTCTTCTCGGTCAGCTCCTTCATGGACAGCCTCCCCGGCGAACCCGAACCCGAACCCGAACCCGAAGCCGACCGGGCCTAGCCCGCGATCGACCGGTCGCGGGCCGAGGGCCGCCCGGCGGTCGCGCCCATGGGCCGTCTCCTCCTCAGGGACGGGGCCGGCCGCGGCGGTGGCGGCGGCCCGTACTGACTGCGCGGACTATGCCGTGCCGCGCTTCCGCACGAGTGGCAGGTACACCTCGTCGACGATGTCGATGAGGACCTCGTCGGGTGCGGTGGGCACGCCTCGCGTGACGAACTCGTTCCGGAGCAGCACGATCGCCACGGTGGCGACCCGGGGGTGGAGGGATTCAGGGGAGGCTTCCCCGCGGGCGACGGCGCGCCCGAGGATCGCCAGCCACATGGCGGTCATGGCGTCGGTGGATTGCTCTGGTAGTCGCGCCGCGAGGTTCTGCGCGCTGCCGGCCGCCGCCAGCAGTTCCCGCAGGATGGTGCCGAGCGGCGAGCTCCAGTGCCGATTGGCTCGGCGCAGCAGTTCCAGGGCATCCTCGCGTAGCTCACCGGTGTCGGGAGCTTGGATCGTCGTGGCCAACTGCTTGTAGGCGGCGATGCCGAGAGTGAGGCGGTCCGGCCACCGGCGGTAGATCGCGTTCTTGTTGGTGCCTGCCCGCTTGGCGACCCGGTCCATGGACAGCCCCGCGTACCCGGACTCGGTGAGTTCATCGGCCGCGGCGCGCAGGATCGCCTCCTCCAGCGCCGCGCCCCGTCGCCGGGTCTGTCCGGCACGGGCCTGCGTCATCGGGTCGTCCGACATGCTCTTCCTTGCGATCGGTACTGCTCGTTCCTTCCAAGGATCCACTTGACGTGGGACCTCCGTCAAAATACGGTACTGCCAGTACCTTACGGAGACGCGGAAGGACCCCTACGTGCGCGCCAGAGGCATCACCTACGACACCGGATTCGTCCGCCACGGCGTGAACTCCCGCCAGCGCTTCGAGCCGAAGCTGGTCGAACGCGAACTACGTATCATTCGGGACGATCTGCACTGCACTGCCGTCCGCGTGACCGGCGGCGATCCCGAGCGGATCGAGACCGCCGCGATGTTCGCCGTCGACCTGGGCCTGGAGGTCTGGTTCTCGCCGTATCCGCTGGAGACGACTGCCGACGAGATGCTGTCGCTGTTCGCCGACTGTGCCGAGCGGGCGGAGCGGCTGCGGCGGCGCGGTGGCGCGGTCGTGTTCGTCACCGGCGCCGAGCTGAGCCTGATGAACCCGGGATTCCTGCCGGGCGGCAGTGTCGAGGAACGGATCGGGCTGCTGAGCCAGTCGCCCCGCGGGCGCGAATTGATTGCCGAGGCCGGCACCCGGGTGAACGACTTCCTCGGCAAAGCCGTAGCCCTGGTCCGCGAGCGGTTCGGTGGCAAGATCACCTACGCCTCGGTGCCAATTGACCGCGTCGACTGGACGCCCTTCGACATCGTGTCCATGGACGTCTACCGGTCGGCCGAGACCGCCGGGACGTTCGCCGAGACGTTCGCCGAGGGCATGCGCAGCCCGGTACTTCAAGGAAAGCCGGTCGCGATCACCGAGTTCGGCTCGGCCACCTACCAGGGCGCGGGCGACCGGGGCGCGCAAGGACTCGAGATCGTCGAGTACGACCAGGACACCGGGCCGGTCCGACTCAACGGGACGTACGTCCGCGACGAGGCCGGCCAGGCGGCCTATCTACGCGAGCTGCTGGAGGTCTTCGACGCCGAGGGCGTCGACACCGCCTTCGTGTTCATCTTCGCGCTCTACGACCATCCGCACCGCCCCGACGGCGATCCCCGCGACGACCTGGACCTGGCCAGCTACGGCATCGTCAAGGTCTTCGACGACCGCCACGGAGACACCTACCCCGACCTGCCATGGGAGCCCAAAGCCGCGTTCACCACCATCGCCGAGCATTACGGAAGGCAATGAGGGCGTCGGGCTGCCGCGGGCGGTCGCGCCGATTCGCCGTCTCCTGGTCACCGGTGGTGGCCGGCCGCGCTGCGCCGGCCACCACCGACCCGCCAGTGTCCTACGCGGGCGTAGCTGCCTCGTCGGTCTCCGGCGACAGCAGCGGCAGGTAGCTCTCCGGGCGCCAACCGGCGATCACCTTGGTGAACAACCCCGCGCCGAGCCGCCGGTAGAACCGCTGCGCCCCGGCGTTCTCCGGCTTGACCTCCCAGCGGATGATCAGCCCGTCGTCGGCGGCGGTACGGGCCAGCGCGAGCATCAGCGCCCGCCCGACCCCGGCGTCCCGGACGGACGCCCGGACCCAGAGGTCGTCCAGCGCGAGGATGTCCCGCCCGGACCACAGGTGCAGGCGGCGGAGCGCGGAGACGTAGCCGAGCGGCTCGCCGGCCCGCTCGGCGAGCAGGACGGTCACGTCGTCCCGGCCGAGCAGGGTGCGCCACCCGTTCGCGGTGACGGTGACGTGCGCGGCGTCGCCCTCGTGGGCGGCGATCTCCCGGACCAGGGTGTCCACAGTGGCGGCGTCGGTGGGGCCGGCCGGGCGGATGGTGACGGTGTCGGTCATGGTCTTCTCCTTTGGCTGGCACCGGCAGGAGGCCGGTGCCGCAGACGGGGAAAGGGCCGGGCGGCACCGGGGGAGGCCCGGCGCCGCCCGGAACGGGTCACGGGGTGCCGATGGCGGCGAGGACGTCCAGCCGGGCGGCGCGGCGGGCGGGCAGCAGACCGGCGAGCAGGCCGGCGGCGAGGGCGACGGCCAGCACCACCAGCAGCCGGCCGGCCGGTACGGCCAGCACGGTCGGGGCGTCCCGGCCCAGCGCGCGGACCGTGGCGGTGGCGAAGCCGACGCCCAGCGCGATCCCCAGGACGCTGGCCAGCGCGGCGACCAGCACCGCCTCGGCCCGGATCATCCAGCCCAGCTGCCGGCGGGTCATCCCGACCGCGCGGAGCAGCCCGATCTCGGCGGTGCGCTCCGTGATCGACAGGGCGAGGGTGTTGGTGATGCCCAGCAGGGCGATCAGCACGGCGAGCATCAGCAGCACCGTCACCAGGCCGAGCACCTGGTCGATCATCTGGGTCCGGCCGTCGACCGCGGCGGCCTGGTCGCGCAGCTGGGCGGTCGGGGTGTCGGCCAGCGCCGCGTTGATCGCCCGCTCGGCGGCGGCCCGGTCCGTCCCGTCGGCGGTGCGGATCAGCACGCTCGCGTCCATCTCCTCGCTGTAGAGCCGGGCGAAGGTGTCCAGCGAGATGAGGTAGTCGGTGGAGAGCGCCCGGGCGTCGCCGTCACGCAGCAGACCGACGACGGCGAGGCGCCGGGTGCCGGTACGGGAGAACGTCATGGGCAGCTCGTCCCCGACGGCCAGGCCACGGTCCCGGGCCACGTGCTCGGCCAGCACGATCCCCCCGCCGTTCAGCGCCGCCAGGCTGCCGGCGGTGAGGTGCAGGGCCGCCACCCGGGGCAGCGTCGCCGGGTCCACGGCGGTGAGGGCGCCGGTGGCGTCCCCGTCGCGCCAGTGGCCGTAGCGCAGCCGGGACGCGACGGCGACCTCGGGCAGCCGGCTCACCCGCTCGTACACGGCGGGGGAGAGGCCACCGAGCATCTCGTTGCGGGCGCTCTCCACCACGTGGTCGGCGGTGATCACCTCGGCGTACGACTGCCGGACCGAGCTCTTGACCGAGCTGCCGAGGACGGCCATGAAGCTGATCAGGGCGAGCCCGAGGGCCAGCGCCAGGGCGGTCGCCGCGGTCCGGCGCGGGGTGCGGGCCGCCGAGTCGGTGGCCAGCCGGCCGGTCACGCCGGCGGCGGCCAGCGGCCGGCCGACCAGGCGTACCAGGGCGGGGGTGATCGCCGGCCCGAGGAGCGCGAGCCCGCCGACGGCGCCCAGCGCGGCCACCCCGAGCAGCGCGACCGGCGCGTCCGCGGCGAGCACCGCCGCGGTCGCGGCCAGGCCCACGGCCACGGCGAGCGCGCCGACCACGGCCCGGATCCGTCCGGTACGGGCGGCGGCCGCCTGGCGCAGCGCCGCCACCGGCGCCACCGCGGCCGCGCGCCGGGCCGGTCCGAGCGCCGAGCCGACGGTGACGAGGACGCCGACCGCGAAGGCCACCAGCACGGTCCGGCCGGTCAGCACCAGCCCGCCCGCCGGCAGCGGAAGGCCGAACGCGCGGGCCAGGTTCCGGATGCCGGTGGCGGCGGCGACGCCCAGGACGAGCCCGGCGGCCGAGGCGGTGAGCCCGACCAGCAGCGCCTCGCCGAGCACCGAGCGCAGCACCTGCCCGCCGGTCGCACCGGCCGCCCGGAGCAGGGCGAGTTCCCGGGTGCGCTGGGTGACGACGATGGCGAACGTGTTGGCGATCAGGAACGCGCCGACCAGCAGCGCGGCGCCGGCCAGGGCGAGCAGCACCAGTTGGAGCCAGCTCAGCTGGTCGCGGGCCGCCGCCGCGCCGGCCGCCGCGACGTCGCGGCTCGCGGCGACCTCGTAGTCGGCGCCGACGGCGGCGCTGATCCGGCCGCGCAGTTCCTCGGGGGCGACACCGGGCGCGGCCACGACCGCCACCTCGGATGGCGCCGAGCCGGAGCAGGCGCTGCGCCGACGGGAGGGTGACCAGGGCGACGGTGCTGTTCGGCAGGCCGCCCCGGGCACCGAACCCGGCCAGCCCGACCACCCGGAGCCGGGCGGTGTCGGTCGCCCGGACGGTGACGGTGTCGCCGAGCCGGACGCGGTGACCGCGCGCGGTGTCCTCGTCGAGGACCACCTCCTCGTCGGCGGCCGGCGGCCGGCCGCTGCGGATGGTGAACGAGCCCGTCGGCGCGGGCGTCCAGGAGGCCAGCAGGGACGCGCCGCCCGGCACGACCGCCTTGCCGCCCACCTCGAGCAGGCCCTGGCCGCGGACCAGCGGCCGGGCGTCGGCCACCCCGGACACCGCGGCGATCCGCGCCGGCAGGTCGGCCGGCAGCGGGTCGCGGGCGACCTCGACGCCCATCGCGGAGTCGAAGGCGACGGCGTCCCGCACGGTCAGGTCGACGCCGGCGGTCGCGGTGCGGAACTGGTCGTCGAGCAGCCGGGCGGAGGTGTCGGTGAGGACCAGGCCGCCGGTGGCGAAGGTGACGCCGAGGACGACCGCGAGCAGGGTCAGGGCCAGCCGGGCACGGCGGGCCAGGGTGGTACGCAGAGTCAGGCGCCACATGTCAGTTCGCTCCGGTGGCTGCGGGCGCGGCCAGGCGCGCCATGCGGGACAGGATGGCCGGGACGGTCGGTGCGTCGAGTTCGCCGTCGATCCGGCCGTCGGCGAGGAACACCACCCGGTCGGCGTACGCGGCAGCGTGCGGGTCGTGGGTGACCATCACGATGGTCTGCCCGAACTCGTCGACGGCCTGCCGCAGGAAGCCGAGCAGCGCCTCCGCGGCCTGCGAGTCGAGGTTTCCGGTCGGCTCGTCGGCGAAGACGATCTCCGGTCGGGTGATCAGGGCGCGGGCCACCGCGACCCGTTGCTGCTGGCCGCCGGAGAGTTGCCCGGGCCGGTGCCGTAGCCGGTCGGCCAGGCCGAGGGTGGCGACCAGCCGGTCCAGCCGTTCGGGGTCGGGCCGGCGGCCGGCCAGGGTGAGCGGCAGGACGATGTTCTCCCGCGCGGTCAGGGTCGGCACCAGGTTGAAACTCTGGAAGACGAAGCCGATCCGGTCCCGCCGCAGCAGCGTGCGCGCCCGCTCGTCGAGGCCGGTGAGGTCGGTGTCGCCGAGCAGGATCTGCCCGGCGTCGACGGTGTCCAGGCCGGCCAGCGCGTGCATGAGGGTGGACTTGCCGGAGCCGGACGGGCCCATGATCGCGGTGAACCGGCCGGCCGGGATGGACACTGTGGCGCCGTCCAGGGCGCGGACGGCAGCGTCGCCGCGGCCGTAGGTGCGGACGACGTCGCGGGCCCGCACGGCCACGGCGGTGGCGGTGGGGCGGGTCGGATTCACGGTGCTCGTGGTCATCGGGGATCTCCTGTGAGAAGGCTCGGGTGGCTCAGCGGGCGGACCGGCGGCGCGACGAGACGCGTGTGGCGGGCACGAGGGCGGCGTGCGGGTTCCGGCGCAGCCGGCGGACCAGCTCGGCGCGCTCCAGCTCGAACATCGCGGCGGTGAGCAGGTGGTTCATGGCGACTCCTCGGTACGTGCTGATCGGTGTCAGGAGGAGAGTCGCCGGGCGCGCTGTCCGGAGGCTGGCTGTCGACCCGGCGGACGCGGACAGCGAATGGACAGGTCGCCGCCAGTGGCCGCGGCCAGGCTGGCGGCATGGTGGAACGGAACGGACCCACGACACCGGCGCGGGTGACGGTCGTGGCGCTGCCGCCGGGGATGTGCCGGCGCTGCGTACGCGCGGTCAGCCGGCGGGTGAGCGACCTGCCCGGGGTGGTGTCGCTGGAGTTCGACGTCGAGGCCGGCGTGCTGCGGGTGGGTGGCGAGGTGGATCCGGCCGCCCTGGGCCGGGCCGGCCTGACCGTCTGCCCCGACAGCCCGACCTGCCGCCGTGCGGGGAGCAGCGCGGACTGTCGCCGTTGCCGGTAGCGGCGCGGACTGTCGCCGTTGCCGGTAGCGGCGCGGACTGCGCCGTACCGGTCAGCGGGCCGCTGCCGCCAGGGCCGCCGCCGATCGCCGGGCCGCCTCGGCCTCCGGCTCCCGGCCGGCGGCGGCCGCCGCCTCGGCCATCAGCGACCAGAGCCGCAGCCGGGCCCACGGGAACTCCCGCTCCTCCAACAGCTGCACGGCCCGGCGGCACTCGTCGGCCGCGGTGACCGGGTCGCCACCGGCGTACGCGATCCGGGCCCGGCCCCAGGCCGCCCAGGCCTGGCAGCGCGGGTTGCCGCTACGCCGGGCGGTGTCGTCCGCCTCGGCGAGCATCGCCGGCACGCCCGCGGTCTCGCCCCGGTCCAGCCTTGTGTGCGCGAGCTGCACGAGGGTGAAGGCCAGCGCGTGCGGGGAGGGGTTGCGCCGGGTCTCGGCCGCCGCCTCCTCCAGGGTGGCGATCGCCTCGTCGGGCCGGCCGGCCTCGCGCAGCGCGACCCCGAGGTGCGCCAGGATCCCGGCGGGCAGGAGGCGGTCGCCGGCCTTCCGGGTCCACTCCAGGCTGCGCCGCCACTGCTCGGCGGACCGCGCGAAGGCCCCCGTGCGCAGGTCGAGCAGGGCTTCCACGTAGCAGACCGCCCCGTGCCACCAGGGATCGTCGGTGTCGCCCCGCTCGCGGCGGGCCCGGGCCACCATCGCCCGGTACTCGTCCGCGTCGCCGTCGTACTGGCCCTCCCACGCGACGACGAGCCGCGAGGTCGCGATGTCGGCGCTGTCGCCGAGACGCTCGAACTCCGCCAGGCTGTCCCGCGCGGCGGCCCGGGTCTGCGCGGTGGGGTAGTAGACACCGAGCTGGCCGATCCGTTGCAGGGCGGCGGCCCGGGCGGCCGGGGCGGCGTCGCCGGTGGCGAGCAGCGCGGTCAGCGCCCGGACGCCCTCGTGTCGAGGGCCGTAGTTCCAGAACAGGAAGAGCGCGTCCGCGAGGCGCAGGCCGGGGTCGACCCCCTCGCCGCGGTCCAGGCAACGGTCGACGGCGGCGCGGAAGTTGTCGTGCTCCTCCGTCATCCGCGCCCAGGCGTCGGCGTCGGAGCGCACGTGCGGGCCGTACCGCTCGGCCAGCTCGGTGAAGTACGTCAGGTGCCGGTCGCGGGCCGCCTCCGTCTCGCCCGCCTCGCCGAGCCGGGCGGCGGCGTACTCCCGGATGGTCACCAGCAGCCGGAACCGCCCGGTGGTCGGGTCCGGCACCACGAGGGACCGGTCGACCAGCCGGAACAGCAGGTCGAGGACGTCGTCCCTGGCCAGGCCGTCGAACGCGCAGACCTGCTCGGCGGCGGCCAGGTCCCAGCCGCCCCGGAACACGGCCAGCCGGCGCAGCAGCCGCCGCTCCGCCTCGGACAGCAGGTCGTGACTCCAGTCCAGGGTGGCCCGCAACGTACGGTGCCGGGCCTCACTGGTCCGCGCCCCGGCCGTGAGCAGCGCGAACCGGTCGTGCAGCCGGGCGGCGATCTCCACCGGCGGCAGCGCCTTCACCCGCGCGGCGGCCAGCTCGATGGCCAGCGGCATGCCGTCCAGCTGCCGACAGATGTCCGCCACCACCGGCGCGGTCGCCTCGTCGAGCACGAAACCGGGCCGCACCGCCCGCGCCCGGTCGACGAAGAGGGCCACCGCCGGGCTGTCACCGAGTCGCGCGAGATCGGCCGGCCCCTCGGGTACGCCCAGCGGCGCCACCGCGAGCTGGGTCTCCCCGGGTACCGCGAGGGCCTCCCGGCTGGTGGTCAGCACGGTCAACGCCGGGCAGGCCGCGACGAGCCCCTCGACCAGTTCCGCCGCCTCGTCGACGACGTGCTCGCAGTTGTCGACCACCAGTAGCGCCCGGTCGGTGCCGAGCCAGGCGACCAGCGCGGCGGTGGCGGCCGGTCCCGGTCCGGCGGCGGCCACGCCGAGCTGGTCGGCGACCGCCTCGGGGAGGTCGGCGCCACCCGCCAGGGCGGCCAGGCGGACCAGGTGCACCCGGTCGGCCAGGGCGTCGTCGACGTGGCGCACCGCCTCCAGCGCGAGGGTCGTCTTGCCGACGCCGCCCGGCCCGGTCAGCGTCACCACCCGCGCCTCGCGCAGCCGGTCCAGCACGCGCCGCACGTCGTCCTGCCGGCCGATGACGGAGGAGAGCCGGCGCGGGACCGGACCCCGCTCCGGTGCCCGGGGAACGGGAGGCGGCGCGGTCCGCGCCTGCGCCGGGCCGGCGCGGCCGGCCGGCGGCACCACCGCCGCCGTGGCCGGAGGTGGGGCGGCCGGCATCGCCGTACGCCGGGCCGGCGCCGGGGCGGGCACCTGCTGACGCAGGATCGCTCCGGCGAGTGCCTGGAGCTCGGGCGCCGGATCGATGCCCAGCTCGTCGGCGAGGCGGTGCCGCAGCGCGTGGTACGCGGTGATCGCGTCCGCCTGCCGCCCACCCCGGTAGAGCGCCAGCATCAGCAGCCGGTGCAGCCGTTCGCGCAGCGGGTGGGTGACGACCAGCCGTTCCAGGTCGGCGACCGCCTCGGCCTGCCGGCCGGCCTCCAGCAGCAGCTCGAGCCGGTCCTCCACGGCGCCCAGGCGCAGCTCCTCCAGCCGGGCCGCCTCGGCCACCGCCCAGCCGGCGTCGCCGACGTCGGCCAGGGCCGGGCCGCGCCACAGCCGCAGCGCCTCGTGGAAGCAGGCCAGCGCGGCGGTCGGCGCGTCGCCGGCGGTCGCGCCGCGCGCCCGGTCCAGCAGCCGCTCGAAGCGGTACGCGTCGACCGCGTCGGGGGCGACGGCGAGCTGGTAGCCGGGGGCGCGGGTCACCAGCAGATCGCCGCCCGCCCCGGCGGCGGCCAGGGCCCGGCGCAGCTTGGACACCCGCAGTTGCAGCGCGTTCGTGGCGTCGGCCGGGGGCTGGCCGGCCCAGAGCGCGTCGGTGAGCGCGTCGGCGGAGACCACCCGCCCGGCGGCGAGGACGAGCCGGGCGAGCAGCGCGCGGACCGCCGGGGCGAGCGGCGTGGCCGGCCGGCCGGTCACCTGCAACTCGACCGTGCCGAGCACGCCGAAGCCCACCGTGGTGGTGGCCCCGCTGTCCCGGCTCATCACGCTCCCGTCCGCTGCGGCGCCGGCCCATGCCGCCGCCCCGATCGCCGGGTGGCTGCCCGGGCGGGCCCATGGTACGTCGCGACCAACCTCCGCCGACCCCGCCGAAAGGCGGAACGCCCGCCGCCCGGTGCGGTGCGCCCGCGAACCTCGCCCCGACCCGTACCGTGCTGCGCCGGGCCGGCAGGACCGGCGACCGCCAGCGCTGCCCGAAAGGCGAGCGTGACCGACCGTAATCGCTCCGGCAGGCAGGACGCTTGGCGTAGATATGCCTCTCAGGCATATCTATGCCTGAGAGGCATGTTGCTTTCGAGGCAGCTGAGTCTCGGTGCCGGCCGGGAGGAAGTCCGCGCCAGGCCGGCCGGAGGATGGGGCCGCCGTCGGGGCCGGGTCAGGCCGCAACCGCCGGCGCCGGGTGGGCCGGTGCCGCCAACCGCCGCTCCTCGGCCAGGCGGGCGGCCAGCATCTCGGCGTCCCGGCCCACCCAGCCGAGCAGGGCCGAGCCGCGGGTGCGCTGCCAGGGCAGGCCGAGGAAGTAGAGCCCCGGCCAGTCCGTCACGCCCGCCCGCTGCACGGGCGCGCCGGACGGGTCCAGCACCGGCACCTCCAGCCAGGGGTAGTGCGGGCGGAACCCGGTGGCCCAGACCACCGCTTCCACCCGCCGCCGCCTGCGGTCGGCCAGCAGCAGGCTGTCGCCGTCGGCGTTCACCACCCGGCCGACCCGGTCGACCCGGCGCAGCAGCCCGGCCACGTCGGTGCCGATGATCGGGTTCTGCGCGGCGATCCGCCCGCCCAGCCGGCTGTCGGCGCTCAACCCCATGGTGCCCAGGCGGGAGAACCACCAGAAGATGTCCCGGCCCAGCCAGCGTTGCGGCAGCACCGGGCCGATCGTCGGTGCGGCCAGCACCACCCGCCGGCCGTGGTCGGCCAGCTCGGCGGCGATCTGCACGCCGGTGTTGCCGCCGCCGACCACCGCCACCACCCGACCGGCCAGCTGCTCGGGATTGCGGTACGCGCTGCTGTGCAGCTGGGTGACGCCCGGGGCGAGCCGGCCGGCCACCTTCGGCACCCGGGGGGTGTGGAACGCCCCGGCCGCCACCACCACGCGCTGGGCGTGCAGCGCCCCGGTCGACGTGTCGACGGTGAAGCCACCGGCCGTACCGGGGCGGACCGAGGTGACCCGGCAGCCCAGCCGGACCGGCAGGTCGAAGCGGGCCGCGTACGTGGCGAGGTAGTCGGCCACCTCGTCCTTGCCCGGGTGCCCGCCCGGGTCGCCGGCGAACGGCAGGCCCGGCAGCGCCGAGAACCGGCGCGCGGTGAACAGGGTCAGCGAATCCCAGCGCTGCCGCCAGGCGTCGCCCACCCGGGCGTGCCCGTCGAGGATCGCGAAGGGCACGCCGGCCCGGCGCAGGTGGTGGCCGAGCGCCAGCCCAGCCTGCCCGCCCCCGACGATCACGGTATCCAACTCCATCGGTCCGTCCCCTCCCCGTTCAGGCGACCTGGTGGCCGGCCTCGCCGATGGCGGCCACGACGGCGGCCCGATCGGCGTCGCCGTCGACCCGCACGGTACGCGTCGCCAGATCGACCGTGATCGTGTGGACCCCGGCCACGAGGCCCACCTCCTCGCGGATCGCCGCGACGCAGCGCCCGCAGCTGATGTTCGGCACGGAGAGCACGAGCTGGCTCACGGTTCACTCCTTCGTTCGGCGGGCCGCCCGGTGGCGACCCGGCAGCCCGAACCGTGCCGGCGGACGCTGTCCGCGCCCTGTCGCGTACGCCCGAAGGGGTTGACGGGTCGCGGACAGCGGGCGGACAGCGGCGGCCGGGAGCGTGGCGTCACCGGCCGCAGCGGCGGGCGGCGAGCAGCCAGGGCGCCTGCGACGCCCGGTACGAGAGGAGCAGTGCGATGACGACACCGTTGGTCGTCTCCGCCACGCTGGACATCGGCGGGATGACCTGTGCGTCCTGCGTCCGGCGGGTGGAGCGGGCGCTGAGCCGGGTCGAGGGCGTGGAACGAGCCGAGGTCAACCTGGCGACCGAGACGGCGATCGTCGTCCACGACCCGGCCCGGGTGAGCCCGGCGGCGCTGACGACGGCGGTGGAACGTGCCGGCTACACCGCCGTGGTCCACGCCGACGCGGCGTCCCGGCCGGACGCCGCGTCCGGGTCCCCGGCTTCCGACCCGGCGGACGACGACGCGGCGGACGACGACGCGGAGGGCGCCCGGGCGCAGGAACGGGAGGTCGCCCGGCTCAAGCGGATCTGGCAGCTCACCCTGGCCACCGGCCTGTCGATGATGGTGCTGATGTACCTGCCGCTGCCCCTCGACGCGATGGACTGGCTGATGCCGGCGCTGCTGGTCGTCGCGACCGTGGTGCAGTTCGGGGCGGGCCGGCCCTTCTACCGGGCGGCCTGGGCGGCGGCCCGGCACGGCGGCGTCAACATGCACACCCTGGTCGCCCTGGGCACCACGGTCGCGTACGCCTACAGCGCGTTCGTCACGCTCTGGCCGGCCGCGGCCGAACGGCTCGGCCTGCCGCTGCACGTCTACTTCGAGATCTCCGTGGTGGTCATCGCGCTGGTGCTCACCGGCCGCTGGATGGAGGCCCGCGCCCGGCGGCAGACCGGCGCGGCGATCGGCGCCCTGCTCGGGCTGCGCCCCCGCACCGCCCGGGTACTGCGCGACGGCGTCGAGACCGAGGTGCCGGTGGACTCCGTCGTGGTCGGCGACCTGGTCCGGGTCCGCCCCGGCGAGAAGGTGCCGGTGGACGGCACCGTCACCGAGGGCACGTCCACGGTGGACGAGAGCATGCTGACCGGCGAGAGCATGCCGGCGTCGAAGACGGTCGGGGACGTGGTCATCGGTTCCACCGTCAACCGGACCGGCTCCCTGGTGCTGCGGGCCACCGCGGTGGGGCAGGACACCACCCTCGCCCAGATCGTCCGGCTGGTCCAGCAGGCCCAGGGCGCCAAGGCGCCCATGCAGCGGCTGGTCGACACCGTCTCCGCCTGGTTCGTCCCCGCGGTGATCGGGCTGGCCCTGCTCACCTTCGGTGTCTGGGCGGTCGCCGGGCCCGACGACGGGCGGCTCACCCTGGGCATCGGCACCGCGATCGCGGTGCTGATCATCGCCTGCCCCTGCGCGCTCGGCCTGGCCACCCCGACGGCGATCATGGTCGGCACCGGCAAGGCAGCCGAGCTGGGCATCCTCGTCTCCGGTGGCGACGCCCTCGAACAGGCCCGCCGGGTCACCACCGTGGTGCTGGACAAGACCGGCACGCTCACCCGGGGCCGCCCCGACGTCACCGCGGTCCACACCGTCGACGGCGTCGACGCCGACCAGCTGCTGGCGTACGCGGCGGCGGCCGAGAGCGGCTCGGAACACCCGCTCGGTGAGGCGATCGTCCGGCACGCCCGCGCCCGTGACCTGGCCGTGCCGACGGCGGACTCCTTCGAGGCGGTGCCCGGGCACGGCGTCGAGGCGCGGGTCGACGGCCGGAGCCTGCTCATCGGCAACCAGGCCCTGATGCGCCGACACGAGGTCGACGCCAGCGCCCTGTCGAGGGAGGCCAGTGCGCTCGCCGCCGCCGGCGGCACCCCGGTGCACGTCGCCCTCGACGGCCGGCTCGCCGCCGTGATCGGGGTGGCCGACACCCTGCGCCCCGAATCCCTGGCGGCGGTCGCCCAGCTGCGGGCGCTGGGCCTCGAGGTGTGGATGCTGACCGGCGACAACCGGCTCACGGCCGAGGTGGTGGCCCGCGAGGTCGGCATCGACCACGTCATCGCCGACGTCCGCCCCGACGAGAAGGCCGCCCGGGTCGCCGCCCTGCAGGAGCGGGGTGCGGTGGTGGCGATGGTCGGCGACGGCATCAACGACGCGCCGGCGCTGGCCCGCGCGGACCTGGGCATCGCCATCGGCACCGGCACGGACGTGGCCATCGCCGCCTCCGACATCACGCTGGTCGGCGGGGACCTGCGCGGCATCGTCTCGGCGATCGCGCTGTCCCGGCGTACGGTCACCACGATCAAGCAGGGGCTGGGTTGGGCGTTCGGCTACAACGTGCTGCTCATCCCGGTGGCCGCCGGGGTGCTCCACCCGGCCTGGGGCATCCTGCTGGACCCGTCCCTCGCGGCCGCCGCGATGGCGATGAGCTCGGTCAGCGTGGTCACCAACGCGCTGCGGCTGCGCCGCTTCCGCCGGCCGGAGACCGCCGCCGCGCTGCGGCCCCGGCTGGGCGCCCGGCTCGGCGAGTGGGCGTACCTGACCGGGGTGGCCGCGCTCGCGCTCGCCGTGGGCGCCGGCTTCACGGCGCTGAGCCGCACCGACGCCGCCGCGCGCGGCATGAACGGGGTCCTGGCCTGGACGCAGGGCACCGGCATGCCGATGCGGCCGGCGATGAGCACAATGATGACCGCCGAGACCGAACCGGTGCCCGCCGAGGACGCCGGGCTCCGGGTCGACGTGCGAATGCCCGCCCCGGTGGTGCCCGGCCGACCCGCCACGCTGCGGATCCTGGTCACCGACGCGGACACCGGCCGACCGGTCCGCGACGTCGGGCGCAGCCACGAGGCCTGGATGCACCTGATCGCCGTCCGCGACGACCTGGCCAGCTTCGCCCACGTCCACCCGCAGCCGGCGGGCCGGCCCGGCGAGTTCGACGTCACGCTCACCTTCCCCACCACCGGCCGGTACGTCGTCCACACCGAGTTCCGGCGCAAGGGCGAGCTGACCGACGTGCTGCAGCGGCACGACGTGGTGGTCGGCGACCCCGCGGAGGTCATCCACCAGCCGCCGGCGGTGTCCGGGCGGCAGCAGGTCGTCGACGGCGTGCGTGTGACCCTGGACGGCACCGCCAAGGTCGGCCGCAGCAGCTTCACCTACCGCTTCGCCGACGCGGCCACCGGCCGGCCGCTGACCGGGCTGCGGCCGTACCTCGCCGCCGCCGGACACGTGGTGATCATGTCGGCGGCGGGCGACAGCTTCGCCCACGAGCACGCCGAGACCGAGGACGCCGACGGCCGGCCGGTCTTCGCCCTGCCCGGCCAGACCTACGGGCCGGACCTCGACCTGCACGTCGACTTCCCCCGCCCGGGCCGCTACCGGCTCTGGGGCCAGTTCCGCCGCGCCGACGGCCACGTGATCACCGTTCCGTTCACCGTCGACGCCCGCTGACCGGGCGGGTGCCATCCGGGCCGGTCCGGTGTCTCCCGGACCGGCCCGGGCCGCCCCCGGCGCGAGTCAGTGCCGGGCCACGTAGACGGTGTTCGCGGCCTCCCGGCGCTGCAGCGGGTTGGGGAAGCGGACGACGTGCGCCACCGAGGTCGGAAACACCTCGGTCAGCACCCGCTGGAACGCCGAGTCGGGCGGGTCGTTGGACCAGAGCGCGAAGACGCCGTCCGGGTGCAGCAGCGCGGCGAGCCGGCGCAGCCCCTCGACCGTGTAGAAGGCGGCGTGGCTGGGGTGCAGCACCTGGCGGGGTGAGTGGTCCACGTCGAGCAGCACCGCGTGGAACCGCCGGCCCGGGGACTCCGGGTCGAGCCCGGCGCCGCCGGCGACCGCCGCGAAGAAGTCGGCCCGCACGAACCGGGTACGCGGGTCGGCGGCCAGGCCGGCGGCGAACGGCAGCAGGTCCCGCCGGTGCCAGTCGATCACGTCCTCGATCGCCTCGACCACCAGCAACGAGCGGACCCGGGGATCCTCCAGCGCGGTGCGTGCGGTGTAGCCGAGCCCGAGACCGCCCACCACCACGTCCAGCGTGTCCGCGGTCAGCGGCGCCAGCCCGAGCCGGGCGAGTTCGATCTCCGCGACCGGGAAGAGGCTGGACATCAGGAACTCGTCGTCGAGCTTCACCTCGTACACGTCGACGTCGAGTGACGGGTCGCGGCGCCGGCGCAGACTGATCTCGCCGATCGGGGTCTCCCGCCAGGCCAGTTCTTCGAATCGAGCCGCCACCCCGATGGTCCTCTCCGCCGGTCCGTGACCGGATGCTACCGGTCCGCCGCCGCTCGGCCGGGCCATCCGCCCTGCTCACCGCTTTTTCGTCGACACCAAGCATCGGCCGCCCCGCCCCGGGTACGCCCCTCGGTCGAGGACGGTCGAGGACATCGGAGAGGGGAGCGGAGCGTGGCGGACATGCTGGCCGGGCGGCTGCACGTGGCCGAGCGGGCGTTGCGGATGGAGACGGTGCCGGTGCCCGAGCCGGGGCGCGGAGAGGTACGGATCCGGGTCGCCGCCGCCGGGGTGTGCCTGTCCGACGTGCACCTGATCGACGGCACCCTGACCCCGCTGTACCTGCCCGGCGACGTGGTCACCCTCGGGCACGAGGTCGCCGGGACCGTGGACGCGCTCGGCGAGGGGGTGCGCGGCTGGCAGCCGGGCCAGCGGGTGCTGCTCCAGGCGGGGGAGCGGGACCGGTTCGGCCTCGTGCTCACCCGGGGCGTCGACTACGACGGCGGCTGGGCCGAGTACGCCCTGGCCCGCGAGGACACCCTGGTCCCCGTCCCGGACCTGCTCCCGTTCGAGCAGGCCTGCATCATCCCGGACGCGGTCTCCACGCCGTGGGCGGCGGTGACCGACACCGGGCGGGTCCGGCCGGCGGAGGCGGTCGCCGTGTGGGGCGTCGGCGGGCTGGGCGTGCACGCGGTGCAGTTGCTGCTGCTGGTCGGCGCGGCCCCGGTGATCGCCGTGGACCCGCTGCCGGCGGCCCGGGACCGGGCGATCGCCCTCGGCGCGGACGTGGCCCTCGACCCGAAGGACGGCGGCTTCAAGGATGCCGTGCTGGAGCTGACCGGCACGCGGGGGCTGGACGTGGCGTTCGACTTCGCCGGTGTCAACGCGGTCCGCGAACAGGCCATGACCGTGCTCGGCCGGCACGGCCGGCTGGTGCTGGCCGGCATCGCCAACCAGCCGATCAGCATCCCGTCGGACAGCCGGTTCACCTACAACCGGCAGGCGGTGCTCGGCCACTACGGCTCCGAGGCCGAGCACGTCGGGCAGCTGGTGACGCTCACCGGGCTGGGCCGGCTCGACCTGTCCGCCTCGGTCAGCGACGTGCTGGCCCTGGCCGACGCCCCGGAGGCGGTGCGCCGGGTGCGCGACAAGCAGGGCGACCCGGTCCGGCTGATCCTGCGCCCCTGAGACCCGGTGCCGCCGGCCCGCCCCGGGGTCGGCGGCACCGGGCGGGGTCAGTCGGTGGGCCGGGTGGCGACGACGACCGTGTCGAGGGCGTCGACGCTGCCGCCGTCGGTGGTGGGCACCGGCCGGCGGGCGGTCTCGGCCCGCCGGATCCGCAACCCGGCCAGCCCGTCGACCACCCCCTCAGGGGTGAGCAGGACCTTCGGGTCCTGCGGGCCGCCGACGCCCCCGCCGAGGTTGGCGAGGTCGTGGCCGACGACGACCAGCGTGCCGCCGGGGCGCAGCGCCCGTCGCGCCGAGTCGAGCACCCCGGCCAGGTCCTCGGCGGGCAGGTGCAGATAGCTGATCAGGACCAGGTCGTAGCTGCCGGGCACCGGCCGGTACGCGGTCACGTCCCCGACCCGCCACTCGACCGGTACGCCCCGGCGGGCGGCCAGCTCGCGGCCCCGTTCGACGGCCACCGGCGAGAAGTCCACCGCGGTGACCCGCCATCCCCGCTCGGCCAGCCAGACCGCGTTGCGTCCCTCGCCGGCCGCCAGGTCGAGCGCGCTGCCGGGGGTGAGCCCCTCGACCGACTCGACGACGAACCGGTTCGGCTCGACGCCCCACACCAGATCCGGCGCTTCGGCGTACCGGGCGTCCCAGGTACTGCTGTCCACTGTGTCTCTCCCTTCGGCGGCGTCGCACCCGCCGCCACGGTGACCGTACCGGTCTATGCAAGCGCTCCCACGGCGGCTTCGGGGCCGGAGCTCATGTCCCGCGGTGCGGTTTCCGGCCGGCGTGCCACTCGTTGGCCATCCGGACGTCGAGGACCACGTCCGGGGCCGGCAGGCCGGCGGGGGCTTCGCCGGCACGGGCGGCGGCGAGGGCGGCGAAGTCGGCCCGGGGCAGCTCGCGGAGCTGGTCGGGCGAGGCTCACCGTGCCGTTACTACCCGCCCGCACCGGGATCAGGCGGCGCGGGCGGCGGATTCTCCGGCCTGCCGCGCCGGCGACGGAGGGTCCACGGAGGGTCGACGGAGCGTCTATCCTGTGCCCCGACGCACTCGGAAGGAACACGATGCCGTCGCGGCAGGACCAGCTCCACTCGTACCAGTTCACCGTCCAGCGGGCGGTCGCGGCGCTGGTGATGCGGGAGACCGATCCGGCGCAGTCGCCGTTCCGGCGGCTGGCCGGCGCGGGTCTGGCCAGCGCGCTGGTCGCCGTGATCGCGCTCGGCGGCGTCGCCCTGTACGGCCTGTTCACCGGCGGCGGCAGTTCCTGGCGCGACCCGGACGCGGTCATCGTCGAGAAGGAGTCCGGCGCGCGGTTCGTCTACCGGGAGGACCGGCTCCACCCGGTGCTCAACTACGCCTCCGCCCTGCTGATCATCGGGGCGGACCGGCCGCGGACCGTCCTCGTCTCCCGCCGCGCCATCGACGGGGTGCCGCGTGGCCTGCCGCTCGGCATCGCCGACGCACCGGACTCCCTGCCCGCGCCCGGCCGGCTCGCCTCTGAGGCGTGGACGGTCTGCTCGGTCGACGACACCGGGGCGGGGCGCAGGGAGGTCCGCTCGGCGCTGCTGATCGGGCGGGGCACCACTGGCGGCCGGCCGCTCGGCGAGCAGGCGGTGCTGCTGCGGCACCCGGACGACCGCCTGCACCTGCTCTGGCGCGGCCGGCGCTACCTGCTCCGCGATCCCGACCGGGTGCTCGCCGCGCTGGCCGCCACCCGAGCCCGCGCGGTGCCGGTGGCCCCGGCGCTGCTCAACACGGTGCCGGCCGGTGCCGACCTGGCCCCGCCCCCGGTCCGCCACCTCGGTGCGCCCTCCGACCGGGTCACCGGCGCCACCGTCGGCGACGTGTACCTGGTCCGTAACTCCGGCGGCGGCCGCCAGTACGCGGTGGCCGAGCGGGACGGCCTGGCCGGCATCACCGAACTCCAGGCCGCGCTGCTGCTCGCCCGTACCGGCCAGGGCGACCCGAAACCGATCACCCTCGGCCGCTTCGCCGCGCTGCCCAAGCTCCCCGATCGGGCGCCCACCGGGCCGGCCGCCCCGCCGGCCGTACCGCCCCGGCTGGCCACCGTGGACGGCGGCGCGCTCTGCGCCCGGGTCGGCGACGACACCGGCGTACCCGACGTCCGGGTCGGCGCCCGGCTACCGGACCTCGCCGCCGCGGCCCGGACGGCCGGGGGCGGGCTCGCCGACCAGGTGGTGGTCGAGCCCGGGCGGGGCGCGGTGGTCGAGGCCGTGACGGCGCCGGGCGCCGCCGGGGGTGCGGTCTGCGTCGTCACCGACCTCGGCCGGCGGTACGTGCTCGCCGGCCCCGACGTGCTCGGCATGCTCGGCTACCCCGGCGTCCGCCCGCTGCGGCTGCCGGCGAGCCTGGTCAGCCTGGTCCCGGCCGGCAGCCCGCTCGACCCCACCGCCGCCCGGACGGTCGCCACCCCGGCCTGAGCCGCTTGTGGCACCCGCCGGGGCTGGACCGCCGGCAGGCAGGGGTGCGCGGGTCAGTCGACGGGTCTGCGCAGGACGGTCACCGCGAAGTCGGCGCCGTCCCGCCACGGACGCAGATCCCAGGTGGCGAAGCGGTGCTCCCGGCGTAGCCCCGCCGCCACCGCGTCGGCGTCGAAGTCGGTGAGCGGATAGCCCCGGTCGGTGCCGAAGCCGACCACCACCGGCCCGTCCGGCCGGATGTGCGCGGCGATCCGGGACAGCACGGCCCGCTCGGTGCCCGGAGCGACGAACGCCATCACGTTGCCGGCCACCACCGCCGCGTCGAACGGTTCGGACTCGCCGAGCGCGCCCAGGTCCAGCTCGGCCAGATCGGCGACCAGCCAGCGCGGGCCGGGGTGGTCGGCGCGGGCGGCCTCGATCAGCAGCGGGTCGGCGTCCACGCCCACCACGGTGTGTCCCCGGGCGGCCAGTGCGGCGCCGACCCGGCCGGTGCCGCAGCCGGCATCCAGGATCCGGGCGCCCGGCGGAACCAGCACGTCCAGCAGCCGTGCCTCGCCGGCCAGGTCCGCGCCCTCGGCGGCCAGCCGCCGGAACCGGTCGACGTACCACTGCGAGTGCCCGGGCCCGGTGTCGGTCACCCAGCGAGTCGGCTTACCCATACCGACACCGTAACTGATCTTGCCCGGGTCGCGCCGCCGACCGGTGGGCTCGGGCGCGCGCCTCAGGTGAGGGCGGGGTCAGCCGGCCGGCGCGGCCGCCACGTCGCGCCCGGCCACCACCTGGCGGGGCGGCTCGGCCGGCACCGCCGCGGTGTCGCGGGGCGGCTCCACGGTCAGCAGCTCCGCCGGCACCGGCTCGACCTCGACCCGGCAGTCGTGGAACGTCGGGGCGCCACCAAGATCGGTGTCACGCACGGCGGTCACCGCGTTGACGGTGGCCCGCCCCGGGCTCAGCCGCGCCCAGTACGCCTTGTAGGTGAACGCCAGCCCGGGTCGCGCCGCGTCGTCGACGGTGACCGCCGCGACGAAGGCGCCCCGGTCGTTGCGGACCCGCACGGCGTCGCCGTCGGCGAGGCCGCGCGCGGTCCCGTCGTCGGGGTGCAGGTGCACCCGGGGCGGCCCGGTGCGCCGCAGGTGCCAGGGCTGCGAGGCGAAGGTGGAGTTCATCAGGAACCGGCCGGCGGGAGCGATGAGCACCAGCGGGTACCGGCGGGCCAGCTCCGGGTCGGCGGCCTCCGCCGGTGGGGTGTAGCCGGGCAGCGGGTCCACCCCGTGCCGGGCCAGCGCCGGGTCGTGCAGCCGGGCCCGGCCGTCCGGGGTGGGAAAGCCGCCGTGGGCGTACGGGGCCGTCCCGACCGCCACCCCGGTGGCCCGGACGTACGTCCGCTCGCGCAGCTCCTCGAAGCTGACCGGCGTGCCGCGCAGCAGCTGCCGGGCCAGGTCCTCGTCGCTGTCCCGCAGGCGGGGATGGTCGAGGCCGAGCGCGGCGGCGATCCGGCGGAAGATCTCGGTGTTCGGCAGCGCCTCGCCGGGCGGCCGGGTCACCGGCAGGTTCAGCGTGGTGTAGTGGTGGCCGTAGGAGGTGTGCAGGTCCAGGTGCTCGGGCTGCATGGTGGCCGGCAGCACCACGTCGGCGAAGTCGCAGGTGTCCGTCCAGCGCTGCTCCAGCACGACGGTGAACAGGTCGGGGCGGCGCAGGCCGGCGAGCAGCCGGGTCTGGTCGGGTGCGGTGGCGGCCGGGTTGGCGTTGAACACCACCAGGGAGGTCACCGGCGGGTCGGCCTCCCCGGTGAGCACGGCGGCGAGCCGGCTCATGTTCACCAGCCGGGCCGGCGGGGCCGGCATGTCCGGCGGACGGACCACCGGCCCCAGGTCGACCCGGTGATGCCCGCTGGTGGTGACGAGGGCGCCCCCGCCCGGGTACCGGAAGTCGCCGGTGACCAGTGGCAGCGCGCAGATCGCCCGGATCGCCTGGCCGGCGCCGGCGTGCCGTTGCAGGCCCAGCCCGACCCGGACCGCGGTGGGCCGGGTGGTGGCGATCCGCTCGCCGAGGCGGCGGACCACCTCGACCGGCAGGCCACACTCGGCGGCGGCCCGCTCCACCGGCCACTCGCCGAGCCGGGCCGCCAGCTCCGGCCAGCCGACGGTGTGTGCCGCCAGCCACTCCTCGTCCGCCGCGCCGGCGTCGAGGACGTGCCGCATCAGCCCGAGCGCCAGCGCGGCGTCGGTGCCGGGCAGCGGCGCGACGTGCTCGTCGCTGCGCGCCGCGGTCTCCGTGCGCAGCGGGTCGATGGTGACCAGGTACGCGCCGCGCTCGCGGGCCTGCTGGACGAACGGCCACAGGTGCAGGTTGGTGGCGAGCGGGTTGGCGCCCCAGAGCACGATCAGTTTCGCGGCCACGATCGACTCGGGCTCGAAACCGACCGAGCTGCCGTAGATCGAGCGTTGCGCGGCCCGCGCGGCGGCGGTGCAGATGGTGGTGTCCAGCCGCGACGCACCCAGGTGGGCGAAGAGCCTGGGGCCCATGCTCCAGCCCTGCACGAGCCCCATCGTGCCGGCGAAGTAGTAGGGCAGGATCGCCTCCGGGCCGTCCCGGTCGATGCTGGCGCGCAGTCCGGCGGCCACCCGGTCGACCGCCTCGGCCCAGCTCGCCGGCCGGTAGGAGACCTGCCCGGCGCCCTTCGGGCCGGTCCGCACATACGGCGTGGTCAGCCGGTCGGGCCCGTTGACCGCGTCGAGGTAGCGGTTGACCTTGCCGCAGAGCACGCCCCGGGTGAACGGGTGGTCGCGGTCGCCGCGCAGGGCGACGGCCCGGCCGTCCTCCACCGTGAGCTGCCAGACGCAGGTGTCCGGGCAGTCCAGCGGGCAGGCGCCGGGGTGCGTGGTGCGGACCATGCCGGCAGCCTACCGAGCAGGTCCGATAGGTTGATGCGGCAGTCGAGCTGGGGGGCCTCGTGGGCGAGATCGACAAGGTGGCCTGGGTCCGGGTCGAGGACGGCCGGGTGCTCTGCGCCCGCTCCCGGGGCAAGGACGCCTGGTATCTGCCGGGCGGCAAGCGGGAGGCGGGCGAGACCGACCTGGAGACCCTGGCCCGCGAGGTCGCGGAGGAGCTGGGCGTCGAGATCGCGCCGGAGTCGGCCGTGCCCGTCGGCACGTTCACCGCGCAGGCCCATGGCCGGGTCGCCGGGACGGTGGTGCGGATGACCTGCTACGCCGCCGACTACCGGGGCACGCCGCGCCCGACGAGCGAGATCGAAGAGCTGGCCTGGCTCGGCTACGCCGACCGGCATCGGGTCTCCCCGGCGAACCAGCTCGTCTTCGACCAGCTGCGGTCGACCGGCGAGCTGCGCTGACTCCTCCGCTCGCGGCCCGTACGGGGCGTGGGAACCTCGGCGTCTCCGGCGGACATCCCGGTCGAGGAGAAGCGCTGGTGTTTGAGCGATATGCCGCTGAGGCATATTTATGCCTGAGAGGCATATCGCTTCCGGGGCCGCTGCCATCCTGATGACCACAGGCCGGGACGCGCCCGGGGTGCTCAGCCGGGCAGCAGCCGGGCCAGGGCGTGCAGCGCGGTGCGGACCGTGTCATCGTCGGCGCTCAGGCTGACCCGGAGGCCGGGTGGGGCACCCCGGCGGGCGGCGAACTCGTCGGTGCCGGCCACCGCGACGCCGCGCCGGCGGGCGGCGGCGGTGACCGTCTCCGCGTCGTGGTCGAGGCGTACCCAGGCGAAGGGTGCCGGCCCGGTCGGCGACAAGCCGACCGGCGGCACGGCCACCGTGACGCGGGCTCGCACCCGTCTCGGGGTCGGTCGGGCGATCACCGGTGCGGCGGTGCTCCAGGCCGGCGCGGCGCTGGTGCTCGTGCCGCACCCGTTCGGCATCGGCGCCGGGCTGGCGGTCGGCGCCTTCGCCAGCGGGCTCTACAACGTCAACGCGGTCAGCCTCCGGCAGGCCGCCACGCCCCCGGCGATGCTGTCCCGGATGACCGCCACCAGCCGGTTCGTCATCTGGGGCGCGATGCCGCTCGGCGCGGCGCTCGGCGGCGCCCTGACCGGGCTGCTGGGGGCGCCGGCGTACCTCGCCCTGGCCGCGACGGGGATGGCCGCGGCGGCGCTGGTCACCCGCTGGTCGCCGGTGTGGGGTACCCGGGACATCCCGGCGCGGGACGACCACCCGGCCCCCGCGGTGACCGTCGGGCGGTGACCGCCGTTTGCTCCCGCCGGGCACGGGTAACCGGCGACCGCGCCGGGGAACGACGGTTCCGGGTCGAGCCGGGGCCGTCGGCGGTCCGGCGGGGGCGGTGGCGACAGGAGGCGGGCGTGCGGTTTCCCCGATTCGTCGAGGCGGTGTCCCGCCGCGCCGAGCTGCCCACCGAGCTGGCCGCGACGATCTCCCGCGCGGTGCTGCAGACCCTCGCCGAGCGGGTGACCGGGAGCGAGGCGGACGACCTGGCCGTGCAGTTGCCGGACGAGCTGAGCGGCTACCTGGCCGCGCCGACCGGCAGCCGCGCGACCGGGGGGCCGGTGGCCTTCCTGGGCCGGGTGGCCGAGCGGGCCGATGTGGACCCGGCGGTCGCCGAGGTGGGCACCCGGGCGGTGCTCGCCACGCTGCGCGAGGCGGTGACCGTCGGCGAGTTCCAGGACCTGGTGGCGCAGCTGCCGAAGGGGTTCGATGCGATGGTCGATCCGATCCCCGGGTACGATGACCGGTGATTGCTCCCCGACAAGCGGGTTGAGCTGCGGCGAGTGGCCACTTCGGTGAAAATTTCGCGATTCCACAGTGGTTCTACCGGAAAAATACTCGGCAGTAGACCTCTACGCCGTAAATCGTCTTCGCGCTAGGGGGATGATCGGACGGTTTCCACCGTCCGAGGTTCCAGTGGGTTGTCGGCCCTTCGGCCTGACCGTCGTCGATGCTCTTTCGGTCGGGGAATTGAGCAATATTCTGCTTCCAATGTGAAGTCCTGGGGGGGATCATGATCACATTGGTTGAGTGCTGCGTGCCCGCCGTCGGTGGGGAAACGCCGGCCCCCTGAGATGCGACAACCGATGATCGTCAATCGCTTCGGTGCGGTCGCGGCGCGCCACGGGGATCGTCCGGCCCTGCTCGGCGAGACCGGCGAGGTCAGCTACGCCGAACTGGCCGGCGCGGCCGGTGGCCACGCCGCCGCGCTCGCCGCCGCCGGTGCCCGACCCGGCGACCGGATCGCCCTGCTCACCGCGCACGGCGCCCCGACCGTCGCGGCGCTCCTGGGCGCCCTCGCCGCCGGCTGCGCCTACGTGCCGCTCGATCCGGGCTTCCCGGTCGACCGGCTGCGCCACATGCTCGCCGCCGCCGGCGTCGGCGCCGTCGCCTGCGCCGCCGAGCACCGGGAACTGGCCGACGCGCTCGCCGGCGGCCGAGTCGTGGTGCCGCTGGACGACGTGCCGCCCGCCCCGCTGCGGCCGGTCGCGGTCGACCCGGACACGCTCGCGTACGTGCTGTTCACCTCGGGCTCCACCGGGGTGCCCAAGGCGGTCGGGCAGACCCGCCGCAACCTGGCGCACGTCGTCGACAACCAGATCACCGCGCTGGCCGTCGCACCGGGCGACCGGCTCAGCCTGCTCGCCTCGTTCAGCTTCGACGCCGCCATCCCGGACCTGTACCCGGCGCTGCTCACCGGCGCCGCGGTGGTCCCGGTCGACCTGCGTCGGCAGGGGCTCGCGTACGCCGTGGACCAGCTCGACCGGCACCGGGCGACCGTGCTGCACTGCACGCCCACCGTCTACCGCCACCTGCTCGACACCCTCGGCGAGCGGCGGCTGGCGGCGGTCCGCGTGGTGCTGCTCGGCGGCGAGCAGGCCACCTGGGCCGACGCGATCCGCGGCCGGGACCGGTTCGCCCCCGACTGCGAGCTGGTCAACGGCTACGGCGCGACCGAGATGACCTTCGTCGCCCGGTACCGGACCCGACTGTCCGGGGTGGACGAGGCCGCGACCGGACCGCTGCCGATCGGCACCCCGTTCCCCGGCTACGAGGTGCGCCTCGCGCCGGACACCGGCGAGATCGTGGTCGCCAGCCCGCACCTCGCCCCCGGCTACCTCAACCAGGACAGCGACCGGTTCGGCGTGGACGCCGACGGGGTGCGCGCGTACCGCACGGGCGACCTGGGCCGGCGGCTGCCCGGCGGCGACCTGGTCTGCCTCGGCCGGCTCGACCGGCAGGTCAAGGTGCGCGGCCACCGGGTCGAGCTGACCGAGATCGAGGCGGCGCTGGCCGCCCAGCCCGGGGTGGCCGGCGTACGCGCCATCGCCCGTGACGGCGAGCTGCTGGCGTACGCCCGTCCGGCCGACGGGGCCCGGCCGGACGGCGCGGCGCTGCGGGCCGCCCTCGCCGCGGCGCTGCCCGGCTACGCCCTGCCCCGCGCGGTGGTGGTGCTCGACGAGTTCCCGCTCACCGTCACCGGCAAGGTGGACGAGCGGGCACTGCCCGACCCGGCCGACCCGGTGCCGGCCGGCGAGGCCCCGGCCACCGACACCGAGCGGCTCGTGCACGACATCTGGTGCGCGGTGCTCGGCCGGGACGCCGTCGCCCGTACGGCCAGCTTCTTCGACGTGGGCGGGCAGTCCCTGCTGCTGGGCCAGGTGCAGCAGCGGCTGGCCGAGCGGTTCGGCGTCCGGCTGCCGATGCTGCGCCTCTTCGAGCACCCGACGGTGGCCGCCCAGGCGGCGCTGCTCGACGCCCCGCCCGAGGCGGTCCGGGCGGCGGTGCTGCCGGCCCCGGCCGCCCCGGCCACGGCGGCGCGGGAGTACACCGGCGACGAGATCGCCGTGGTCGGGCTCGCCGGCCGCTTCCCCGGCGCCCCCGACGTGGCCGCCTTCTGGTGGAACCTGTGCACCGGCGTCGACGCCATCCACGACCACACCGACGAGGAGTTGGCCGCCCTCGGCATCGGGCCCGGGCTGCGCGGCGACCCGCGGCACGTGCGGGCCACCGGTCGGCTCGACGGGGTGGCCGACTTCGACGCCGAGTTCTTCTCCTTCGGCCCCGACGAGGCCGCCCGCACCGATCCGCAGCACCGGCTCTTCCTGGAGGCCGCCTGGGCGGCCCTCGAGGACGCCGGGCACGACCCGCAGCGGTTCCCCGGCCCAATCGGCGTCTACTCGGCCACCTCCGCCAACCGCTACTTCCTCTTCCATCTGATGGACAACCCGGCCGTGGTCGGCGACCTGGACCCGGACGACTGGGAGGCCCGGCTGGTCGGGCGGCAGTTCACCGACCACCTGCCCGGGCAGGTGGCGTACCGGCTGGGGCTGACCGGGCCCGCCCTGGCCGTGCAGAGCGCCTGCTCCAGCTCGCTGGTCGCGGTCTGCGTCGCCGCGCAGAGCCTCCTCGACTACCAGTGCGACATCGCCCTGGCCGGTGGCGTCAGCGTCACCTGGCCCCGCCACCGGCACACCCCGGGCGGCATGGCCTCCCCCGACGGCCGCTGCCGCGCCTTCGACGAGGGCGCCAACGGCTCCGGCTTCGGGTCCGGGGTCGGAGTGGTCGCGCTGCGCCGGCTCGCCGACGCGCAGGCCGACGGGGACCAGATCTACGCCGTCCTGCCCGGCTGGGCGGTCACCAACGACGGCCCGGACCGGGCCGGCTTCGCCGTACCCGGCCCGGCCGGGCAGGCCGCCGCGGTCGCGAACGCCCTCGCCGCCGCCGAGGTCGCCCCCGGCGAGGTCCGGTTCGTCGAGGGCCACGGGAGCGGCACCCCGCTCGGCGACGCCATCGAGGTGGCCGCGCTGCACGAGGTGTACGCGGGCGCCGCCCCGGCCGGGTCGTGCGCGCTCGGCTCGGTGAAGACCAACATCGGGCACCTCGACGCCGCCGCCGGGATCGCCGGGCTGATCAAGGCGGTGCTCGCCGTCCGGCACGGGGTGATCCCGCCGAACCTGCACTTCACCCGGCCGCATCCGGAGATCGACTTCGCGGCCGGACCGTTCTACGTGCCCACCAAGGCGCGGGACTGGCCGCAGGTGCCACGCCGGGTGGCCGGGGTCAGCGCGTTCGGGCTCGGCGGCACCAACGTGCACGTGGTGGTCGAGCAGCCGCCCCCCGTCGACCCGGCCGAGGTCCCGGGCGACGGTCCGTGGCTGCTGCCGGTGTCCGCGCGTACCCCGGCGGCGCTGCGTGCGGCGCTCACCCGACTGCGGGCCCACCTGGCCGGCGCCGCCCCGGCGCTGCCCGAGGTGGCCGCCACCCTGGCGCTCGGGCGGCGGGCCTTCGCGCACCGGGCCGCCGTGGTCGCCGCCGACCTGCCCGGCGCGCTCGCCGCGCTGGACGCGCTGCTCGACACCGAAGCCCGCGTCGCCGGCGCCGGCGGCCCGCTGCGTGACCTGGCGGCCGACTGGGTCGCCGGGCGGGACGTCGACTGGGACGTCCTGCATCCCGAGGGCACGGTCCGGCGTACCGGGCTGCCCACCTATCCGTTCCAGCGCCAGCGGCACTGGATCGACCCTGTGCAGAAAGGTCCACGGTGAACTGGTTCGTCTCCGCCGGAAGCCGACCCCAGGCGCCGGTCCGGTTGTTCTGCCTGCCCTACGCCGGTGGCGGCGCGAGCGTCTTCCGGCGCTGGCAGGAGGGGATCGGCCCGGACGTCGAGGTGCTGCCGGTGCAGCTGCCCGGCCGGGAGAACCGGATCACCGAGGACGCCCGCTTCGACATCGCCGACGTGGCCGCCGCCATCGCCGTGCACGCCGACCGCCCGTACGCGATCTACGGCCACTCGATGGGCGGCCGGGTCGGCTTCGAGGTGGTCCGGGAGCTGCGCCGGACGGGGGCGCCGCTGCCGGTGCGGCTGTACGTCGGCGGCGCCCGCGCCCCGCACGTCACCGCGGCCAGCCTCTTCGACGGGCTGTCCCGGGTGGACGACGAGGAGCTGCTGCGCCGCCTCGGCGACGGCGGCGGCCTTCCCGCCGAGCTGCTGGAGCACCCCGAGCTGGTGGAGCTGCTGCTGCCGCTGCTGCGTGCCGACTTCGGCCGGGTCGACAGCTACCGGTACGTCCCCGGCGAGCCGCTGCCGGTGCCGATCGTCGCGTTCAGCGGCCGCCACGACCGGGCGGTGACCCGCGAGCACAGCGCCGCCTGGGCGGAGCACAGCGCCGCCGGGTTCACCCTGCACGAGATCGACGGCGGGCACTTCTTCCTGCAGGACCAGCTGCCCGAGCTGCTGGCCGTGCTCCGTACCGACCTCGCCGCCGCCCGCACCGGTGCCGCGTCGCCGGCCGCCGCTCCGTCGGCCCCCGGCGTCACGCACCGGGTGCCGCTCGGCGACACCGGCTGGTCGGTGTGGCGGGACGCGATCCTGCGCGGCACCGGGTTCCCGGCCGACGGGCTGACCCTGCTCCACGCGCCGCGCGCCGCCGCGGCGGCCGACGAGCTGCTCGCCACCGGCTCCGGCGTGGACCGGTTCGACAAGGAGTTCGACGAGGCGGTCCGCACGGCGGCCCACCGGATCAGCGAGCTGGCCGGCCGACCGCTGCTGCGCGAGGCCGTCACCTGGCAGAACCCGGGCGCGCTCGTCGCGCTGGACGGACTGGCCCGGGGCGGCGGCGACGCGGCCCGCAACGTCCGCCGCCGGGACCGGGAGCGGGCCCTGCTCAAGTACTGGCAGCGCTACTGCGGCAAGAACGAGACGGTCGGCTTCTTCGGCCCCAGCTGCTGGGTCACCCTGGACCCGGACCTGCCGGAGGTCGCCCGGGTCAGCCACGGCCCGGGGCTGACCCGCCGCCGCTGGGTGTGGTTCGAGTCGTGGGCGCTGACCGCGTACGCCGACGCGCTCGGCACGGACCTGGCCGTGCGCCGCTGGTGGCCGCCGATGCTCTGCGCCCACCTGAGCCTGCGCGACCGCGCCGTGCTGCGGCCCGGCCGGCCGCCGGTGGCGCTGTCCCCGGTGGAGGCGGCGCTGCTCGGCGCCGTCGACGGCCGGCGACCCGCGCACGAGCTGGTGACCGACCCGGCCGTCGGGCTGCGCCGCCCCGAGGACGGCTACGCGCTGCTGGACCGGCTGGTGGCCCGGGAGCTGATCACCTGGGACGCGGCGCTGCCGGTCAGCCCCGAGGCCGAACAGGTGCTCACCGCCCGGATCGAGGCCATCGGCGACGAGCCGCTGCGGGCGGCGGCCCGGGCCGGGTGGGACCGGCTGCGTACCGCGCGGGACGCGGTCGCCGCCGCGGCCGGCGACCCGGACCGGCTGCGCGCCGCCCTCGACGCGCTCAACGCCACCTTCACCGAGCTGACCGGGGCGGCGCCCCGGCGGCGGGACGGCCAGATGTACGCCGGCCGGACGATCTGCTACGAGGACACCAGCCGCGACCTCGACGTGGTCTTCGGCGCGCCGCTGCTGGCCGACCTCGCCGCCCCGCTCGACGTGCTGCTGCGCGCCGCCCGGTGGATGGTCCATGCGTTGGCCGAGGCGTACGGGGAGGTGTTCCGGGGGCTCTACGAGGAGCTGCGGGCCGAGGCCGGTGACGGGCAGGTCGCCCTCTCCGACCTCTGGTTCCTGGTGCAGGGCCTGTTCTGGGGCGCCGGCGAGCGGCCGGTCGACGCGGTGTCCGCCGAGTTCGCGGCGCGCTGGGCCGGGCTGTTCGGGCTGGACGCGCTGCCCGCCGGCACCACCGAGGTCCGGCTGCGGGTCGCCGACCTCGCCGCGCGCATCGACGAGGTCTTCCCCGGCACCCGGCCGGACTGGTCCAACGCCGTGATCCACAGCCCCGACCTGCAGATCTGCGCGACCGACGCGGACGCGCTGCGGCGTGGCGAGTACACCGTGGTGCTCGGCGAGCTGCACGCGGCCTGGGCGTCGTTCGACTGCGCGGTGTTCACGCCGTCGCACCCGGACGTCGAGCGGCTGCGCGCGGCGCTCGCCGCCGACGTCGGCGAGCGGCGGATCCGGCTGCTGTTCCCGGACGACTGGCCGCGCCGGACCAGCCGCACCGCCGAGTCGCTGACCGGCCCGACCGACCGGCACCTGGCGTTCCAGCCGGCGTCTGGCGGAGAGCCGGGCCGGGTGCTGCCCACCGTGGACCTCACCGTCACCGACGCCGACGGCCAGCTGGTCGCCACCGCCCCGGACGGCCAGCGCTGGCCGCTCACCGAGGTCTTCGCCGAGCTGCTCAGCGCGCACGCGGTCGACGGCTTCAAGCTGGTCGCCGCCGCGCCGTACACCCCCCGGATCACGCTCGACAACCTGGTGGTGGCCCGGCAGACCTGGCGTACCACGGTGGGGGAGAGCGGCCTCGCCGCGGTCACCGCGGAGCGGGACCGTTTCCTGGCGCTGCGGGCCTGGCGCCGGCGGCTCGGGCTGCCCGAGCAGGTCTACGTCAAGCTCGGCACCGAGACCAAGCCCTGCTTCGTCGACCTGGGCAGTCCCGCCTACGCGAACATGTTCTGCGCCATGGTCCGCGCCGCCCGGGTGGACGGCGGGGACGGGGTGTCGCTGGTGGTCAGCGAGATGCTGCCCACCCCGGAGCAGGCGTGGGTGCCCGACGGCGCCGGCCGGCGGTACTTCAGCGAGCTGCGCCTGCAGATTGTCGACGACCGTCGGGAGACGACCCGATGAGTCATTCGCTGCCGCTCGGCGACACCGGCTGGTCGGTGTGGCGGGACGTGTTGCTGCGCACGGCCGGCTTCCCGGCGGCCGGGCTCGACCGGTTCGCCGCGCCGGAGGCGGCGGCCGTCGCCGACGCCCTGCTCGCCGGCGACGGCAGCCCGGAACTGCTGGACAAGGCGCTGCGGGAGGCGTTCGCCCGTTCCTCGGCGGCGGTCGGGGAGATCGCCGCCGACCCGCTGCTGCGCGAGGCGGTCACGTGGCAGAACCCGGACATGCTCGTCGCGCTCGACGGGCTGCGGCACACCGATCCGGAGGTGCGCAACAAGCCCCGCCGCAAGCGGGAGATCGCGGTGCTGCGGTACTGGCAGCGCTACTGCGGCAAGGCGGAGACCATCGGCTTCTTCGGTCCGGTCTGCTGGGGCGTCGTCGACCCGGCCGGCCCGCACACCCGGCTGGCCCCGGGGCCCGGCCTGGTCGCCCGCCGGGCGGTGTGCTTCGAGGCGTGGGCGCTGATGGCGTACGCCGACCGTCTCGCCGACGACCCGGCCGTCCGCCGGTGGTGGGCCCCGGCGCTGCCGCCCCACCTGACCGTCGAGGGGCGGCAGCTGCGCCGGCCGCTGCACCCGCCGATCGACCTGCCCCCGGTCGAGGCCCGGCTGCTCGCCGCCTGCGACGGCCGGACGCCGGCGGTCGAGCTGGTGGAGCGGGTACGCGCCGACGGCGGCGTACGGACCGGGGCCGACGGCTTCCTGCTGCTCGACCGGCTGGTCGAACGGGGCCTGCTCACCTGGGACGCCGGCCTGCCGAACAGCCCCCATGCCGAGCGGGTGCTCGACCGGCGGATCGCCGCGATCGGCGACCCGGCGGTGCGGGCCCGGGTGACCGCCGACTTCGACCGGCTCCGGGCCGCCCGGGACGAGGTGGCCGCGGCCGCCGGCGACCCGGACCGGCTCGCGCCGGCCCTCGCCGCCCTGAACGCCGAGTTCACCGCCGTCACCGGCCGGCCGGCCACCCGGCACGGCGGGCAGATGTACACCGGACGCACCCTCGTCTACGAGGAGACCGGACGCGACCTGGAGTTCAGCCTCGGGACGGCGGTGCTCGACGCGCTGGCCGCCCCCCTCGCGGTGGTGCTCCAGACCGCCCGGTGGCTGACCGCCGAGATCGGCGCCGGCTGCGAGCGGGTCCTCGCCGACCTGTACGCCGAACTGGCCGCGGACGGCCCGGTGCGGCTGGCCGACATCTGGTCGCTGGCCCAGGGCCTCCTGATGGCCCCCGACGGCCCGGTCGCGGCGGCCGGCGTCGCCTTCACCGCGCGGTGGGCCGAGCTGTTCGGGCTGGCCGACCTGCCGCCCGGGCAGCTCGAGGTCCGGCTGGACAGCGCCGAGCTGGCCGAACGGGTCCGGCGGTTGTTCCCCGCCGACCGGCCCGGCTGGCCCTCCGCCCGGATCCACAGCCCGGACGTCCAGCTCAGCGCGGACAGCGTCGAGGCGCTCAACCGGGGGGACTTCCTGCTGGTCCTCGGCGAGCTGCACCCGGCCACCGCGCCCTTCGACAGCGCGGTGTTCAGCCCGTTCCACCCCGACCCGGCGGCGTTGCGCGCCGGCCTCGACGCCGACCTCGGGCCGGCCCGGATCCGGCTGCTCTACCCGGCCGACTTCCCCCGGCAGACGACCCGCACCACCTGGCACTTCGCCGGCCCCCGGGACCGGCAGCTGGGCATCGACACCGCCCGGGGCGCCGACGTCGACCGGCTGGTCCCGGCCACCGGCGTGCACGTCGAGTGCGTGGCGGGCGAACTGGTCGCGGTGCTGCCCGACGGGTCCCGCTGGCCGCTGGTGGAGGTCTTCGCCAACCTGCTCGGCTCGGTGCTGCTGGACAGCTTCAAGCTGGTCGCGCCCGCCGCGTCGACCCCGCGCATCACCATCGACCGGCTCGTCGTCGCCCGCCGCGCCTGGCGGACCACCGTCGCCGGGTCGGGCCTGGCCGGCCACCCGACCGAGGCGGAGCGGTTCCTCGCCGTACGCCGCTTCCGGGCCCGGCTCGGCCTGCCCGAGCGGGTCTTCGTCAAGGTCGGCACCGAGGTCAAGCCCTGCTACGTCGACCTGAGCGGCCCGCTGTACGCCCAGTCGCTCTGCGCCATGGTCGACGCCGCCGCCCGGTCCGGCCCGGACGTCTCCGTGGTGGTCAGCGAGCTGCTGCCCGGCCCGGAGCAGGCCTGGGTGACCGACGCTGGCGCCGCGCGCTACGTCAGCGAGATCCGGCTGCAGGTCACCGACCCTGCCGCCTTCCGTACGAGTGAGGAGTCCCGGTGACCACGAGCCCGCCCACCTCCGCCCTGCACGGCGTGCCGCTGCCGTACCCGGAGGCGACGCTGGTCGAGCTGATCACGGAGCAGGCCGCCCGTACCCCGGACGCCGTCGCCGTGCGCCAGTGGGACGACGTGCTCAGCTACCGGCAGCTCGTCGAGGGGGCCGCCCAGCTGGCGGCGGTCCTGCGCGAGCAGGGCGTGGGACGGGGGACCCGGGTCGGTGTCTGCGCGTCCCGCCGGCCGGAGCTGGTGGTCACCGTGCTGGGCGTGCTGATGACCGGCGGGTGCTACGTGCCGCTGGACGCCCGCGGGCCGCGGCAGCGGATGCTCGACGTGGTGGACGACGCGGGCCTGTCCGTCGTGGTCGGGGACCTGGCGGCGGCCACCTTCGCCGACGTGCCCGGGATCCGCGCGGTGTCGCCCCCCGCCGGGGCGCCGGCGGGCCCGCCGCCGCCTTGCCCGGCCGCGCCGGACGACGTGGTGTACGTGCTCTTCACCTCCGGCTCCACCGGGCGGCCCAAGGGGGTGCTCAACACCCACCGCAACCTGGTCCAGTTCGTCACCGGCCTGGCCGCGCTCACCGCGGCGGACGCCGGGGTGCGCACTCTCGGCGTCTCGTCCCTCGGGTTCGACGTGGCCGCGATCGACCTGTTCGTGCCGCTGGCCGTCGGCGGGTCGGTGCAGCTCGTCGGCGACGAGGATCGGGGCGACCCGGCCCGCCTGCAGCGGTTCCTCGCCGCGCACGAGGCCAACTACGGTTTCATCACCCCGACCGTGCTCGCCCTGCTCGACCCCGACGCCGCCCCGAGCTGGCAGGTGGTCCTCTGCGGCGGCGAGGCGGTTCCCGCCGAGCTGGCCGCCCGCTGGGCGCCCGGGCGGCGCTTCTTCGACGCGTACGGGCCGACCGAGGCGACCGTGCTGGCGCTGGTCGACGAGGTGACCGGGGTGCCGGCCGACCCGATGCCGATCGGCGCACCGCTGCCCAACTGCCGGGCGTACGTCGTGGACACCGATCTCCGGCCGGTCCCGCCCGGCCAGACCGGTGAGCTGCTGCTCGGTGGGCCGGGCCTGGCAGCCGGCTACCTCAACCGGCCGGCCCTGACCGCCGAACGTTTCGTCCCCGACCCGTACTCGGGCGACGCCGGGGCCCGGCTCTACCGCACCGGCGACCTGGTCCGGCGGGACCCGGACGGCCGGATCGTCTACCTGGGCCGGGCCGACCGACAGGTCAAGGTGCGCGGCCAGCGCATCGAGCTGGGCGAGATCGAGGCGGTGCTGGCCGGGCACCCCGGCGTGGCCGCGGCCGCCGTCGAGGCGGTCCCCGGCCCGCTCGGACCGGAACTGGTCGGCTTCCTCACCCCGGCCGACGCCCCGGACGACGAGGAAATCCGCCGGTACGCCGCCACCCGGCTGACCACCGCGATGCTTCCGGCCCGACTGCTCCGGCTGGCCCAGCTGCCGGTCAGCCCGGTCAGCGGCAAGCTGGACCGGGCCGCGCTGCGCGAGCTGGCCGCCGCCGGGCGGCCCGCCGCGCCGGCGCCGGAGGCCGAACCGGACGACCCGCTCGACCGGGCGTTGTCCCGGCTCTGGGCCCGGCTGCTCGGGGTCGTCCCCGGGCCGGGCACGGACTTCCTGGCCGCCGGGGGCAACTCGGTCGCCGCGATGCGACTGGTCGCCGCGGTCCGGGCCGAACTCGGCCGGGACGTCGAGGCCCGGCACGTCTTCGCCAGCCGCACCTTCGGCGCCTTCGCCGAGCGGGTCCGCGCCGCCGGCCCCTGCACGGGGGACGGGCTGCGGACCGGCAACCCACCCACGCTCTCCCCGCCCCAGCGGCGGCTGTGGTTCATGGACCAGATCGCCCCGTCCAGCGCGCCCTACAACATCGCGGTCGCGCACCGGCTGCGCGGGCCCCTCGACGTGGCCGCCCTCGGGGCGGCCCTGCGTGCCGTGGCCGAACGCCACGACGTGCTGCGCTGGCGGATCCCGCAGACCGGCGGCGCGCCGTACGCGGTCCGCGAGGAGCCGACCGAGGTGGCCGTCCCCGTGGTGGACCTGACCGGCGCCGTCGACGCCGAGGCGGAGCTGGCCACCCTGCTGGCCGCCGGGGCCGGGCACGCGTTCGACCTGGCCACCGGGCCGACCTGGCAGGTCACCGTCTACCGGCTCGGCGCCGACGAGCACGTGCTCGCCATGACCATGCACCACGCGGTCTTCGACGGCTGGTCCGAGGCGGTGCTCTACGACGACCTCGCCGCCGCGTACGCCCGCGCGGTCGCCGGCGAGCCGCCGGCTCTGCCCGCGCTGCCCGCCACGTACGCCGACTACGCGGTCTGGCGGGCCGAGCGGGACCGCCGCCGGGGCGCGGCCGACCTGGCCTGGTGGAACGAGCACCTGGCGGCCGCGCCGACCGTGCTCGACCTGCCCCGCGACCGGCCCCGCCCGGCGGTGCAGACGTACGCCGGCGCCGAGTCCGCGATCCTGCTCTCCGAGGCCGCCGACCGGGCGGTACGCGAGCTGGCCGTGCGGCGCGGCACCACCGTCGCCGCCGTGCTGCTCGCCGGCTTCGGCGAGCTGCTGCGCCGGCTCACCGGGGTCGACGACCACGTGCTCGGCGCGGTCGTGGCCGATCGGCGGCTGGCCGCCTTCGACGACGTGATCGGCTTCTTCATCGACACCGTGCCGGTCCGGGTCCGCACCGGCGGCGCGAGCTTCGCCGAGCTGGTCGGCCGCTGCGCCGCCGAGCTGCACGAGGTGACCGAGCATCCCGGCGCCCCGCTCGAACGGATCGTCGAGGCGCTCGGCGTCGGCCGGGACACCTCCCGCGCCCCGCTGGTGCAGGTGCTGTTCAACGTGCTCAACTACGCCCCGCCCCGGCTCGCCCTGCCCGGCCTGGCCGCGCAGCCGCTGCCGGTGCCGAAGCCCGGCTCGCCCTTCGACATCACCGTCTACGTGGTGGAGCGGGCCGGCCGGGCCGGCGTCGAGGTGGTGCACAACCCGGACCTGTTCGACGCCGACCGGATCGAGGCGCTCCTGGCCGACCTGGCCGGCCTGGTGGGCGCCCTGGCCGCCGACTCCGACGCCCCGGCCGACAAGGTCGCCGCCGAGCTGCCCCGGCCGGCGGTCCGGGTGGCCGCCCTCGGCGCGATGGCCGTCGCCGCCGAGCCGGCCCCGGCCCCGCTGCCCGCCGGGCCCGACGCACTCACCGCCACCGAGGAGCTGATCGCCGGCATCTGGCGGGAGGTGCTCGGCCGGGACCGGGTCGGGGTCGCCGACAACTTCTTCGACATCGGCGGCCACTCCATGGCGCTCGCCGCGGTGCACGCCCGGCTCACCGAGGCCACCGGCCGCTCGATCACGATGCTCGACCTGTTCCGCCACCCGACCGTACGGGCCCTCGCCGCCAGCCTCGACGGCGCCGCCGACCGGCCGGAACTGGCCCGTGCCGCGCTGCGCGCCGCCGCCCGGCGCGGCCGGGCCCGCCGTACCCCGCCTCGACGACCGAACCAACCGTGACGCCGCAACCGTCCCCGCCGCCACCAGCGGCACCACGCGACTAAGGACAGCCCCCGATGCAGAACGAGATTTCCCCCGCGCAACCCACCGACGAGGGCATCGAGCCGATAGCGATCGTCGGGATCGCCGCCCGCGTGCCCGGCGCCGCCGACGTCAGCGAGTTCTGGCGCAACCTGGTCGACGGCGTCGAGTCGTCCACCGAGCTGACCCGCGAGGAGCAGCTCGCCCGGGGCGCCCTGGTCGAGGAGGTGGACGACCCGAGCTGGGTGAACCGGGCCCCGCTGATCGACGGCTACGACGAGTTCGACGCCGGCCTGTTCGGGATGACCGCCCGCGAGGCCGAGATGACCGACCCGCAGCACCGGCTCTTCCTGGAGACCTGCTACACGGCGCTGCAGGACGGCGGCTACGACCCGGGTCGGTACGACGGCGCGATCGGCGTCTACGCCGGCACCGGCGGCAACACCTACCTGCAGAAGTTCGTGATGCGCAACAAGCGGGCGGCCGGTGGCCCGCACAGCGCGGTCTCCGTCGCCACCGCCAACTCGCCGAACTACGTCGCCACCAACGTGTCGTACCGGCTGGACCTGCGCGGGCCGAGCCTGACCGTGCACACCGCCTGCTCCACCTCCCTGGTCGCGTTCCACCTGGCCTGCGAGGCGCTGCGCAACGGCGAGTGCGACATGGCCCTGGCCGGCGGCGTCAACGTCGAGCTGCCGCACGTCGGCTACCTCGGCATGGACGGCTTCACCTCACCGGACGGCCACTGCCGGCCGTTCGACGCCGGCGCCAACGGCACGGTGTGGGGCAGCGGCGTCGGGGTGACCCTGCTCAAGCGCCTCTCCGACGCCGTCGCCGACGGCGACACCATCCGCGCGGTGGTGCTCGGCAACGCGATCAACAACGACGGCGCCGGCAAGGTCGGCTTCACCGCCCCCAGCATCGACGGCCAGACGGAGGCGGTCGCCCAGGCGGTCGGCATGGCCGGCATCGACCCGCGCACCATCAGCTACGTCGAGGCGCACGGCACCGGCACCGCGCTCGGCGACCCGATCGAGGTCGCCGCCCTCTCCGCCGTCTACGGCAAGGACACCGACGAGCGGGGCTGGTGCGGCATCGGCTCGGTGAAGTCCAACATCGGCCACCTCAGCCAGCCCTCCGGCATCGTCAGCGTGATCAAGACGGTGCTCGCCATGGAGCACGGGCTGATCCCGCCGACCATCAACTACGAGACGCCGAACCCAGCGATCGACTTCGCCGACACCCCGTTCTACGTTACGAACACGCTGACCAAATGGGACACCGACGGGGTGCCGCGCCGGGCCGGGGTCAGCTCCTTCGGCATCGGCGGCACCAACGCCCACGTGGTGCTGGAGGAGGCGCCGGCCGCGTACCGGGCCGAGCGGCGGGTCCGTCCCGCGCACCTGCTCCAGGTGTCGGCGAAGACCCCCACCGCGCTCGACACCGCGGTGCGGCGGCTCGCCGACCACCTGGAGAACGGCGGCGGAGGCGGTGCCGAGCTGCTGGCCAGCGCCGGAGGCGGCGCTGGGCTGCTCGCCGACGTCGCGAACACCCTGCGCGTCGGCCGCCAGGCGTACCCGCACCGGGCCGCCGTGGTCGCCACCGATCCGCAGACGGCGGTGGCGGGCCTGCGCGACGCCCGCAAGGGACACCGGGGCGCCGTCGACGGGCCCGCCCCGCGGGTGGCCTTCCTGTTCTCCGGCCAGGGTTCCCAGTACGCCGGCATGGGCGCCCAGCTCTACGCCGAGGACCCGGGCTTCGCGGCCACCGTGGACGAGTGCGCCGAGCTGCTCCGCCCCGAGCTGGGTCTGGACATCCGCGACCTGATCCTCGGTCGGGACCCGGAGGCGGGGGAGAAGCTCACCGAGACCCGCTACACCCAGCCCGCGCTGTTCACCGTCGAGTACGCGCTCGCCGTCGCCTGGCAGCGGGCCGGGGTGACCCCGGCCGCGATGATCGGCCACTCGATCGGCGAGTACGTCGCCGCCACCGTGGCCGGCGTGCTCACCCTGCCGGACGCGCTGAAGGTGGTGGCCGCCCGGGGCCGGCTCATGTACTCGCTGCCCGCCGGCTCGATGCTGGCCCTGGCCCTGGACGAGTCGGCGGTCGCCGACCGGCTGCCCGAGGGGCTCGCCGTGGCCACCGTCAACGGCCCGGGCACCTGCGTGGTGGCCGGCGAGACCGCGCTGATCGAGGAGTTCGCCGCCGGCCTCAAGGGCAAGAGCAAACGGCTGCGCACCTCGCACGCCTTCCACTCGCCGATGATGGAACCGATCCTCGACGAGTTCACCGCACTGATGGGCAGCGTGCCGCTGCGCCCGCCGACCGTGCCGTTCCTGTCCAACGTGACCGGTGCCTGGATCACCGAGGCGCAGGCCACCGACCCGGCGTACTGGGCGGCGCACCTACGCCAGCCGGTCCGCTTCGGCGCCTGCGTGGCCACCCTGCTCGCCGAGGGCACCTGGGCGCTGGTCGAGTGCGGCCCCGGCAAGCAGCTGGCCAATCTGGCCCGGATGCAGGTCGCCAAGGCCGGCGAGGCGCAGCGGAAGCTGACCCCGCTGGGCAGCCTGCCCGGGCCGGGCGAGTCCACCGGCGACCTGGCCACCCTGCTCGGCAGCGCCGGGGCGCTGTGGTGTGCGGGCGTGCCGGTGCGGCTGGCCGTCGACCCGGACGCCCGGCGGGTGCCGCTGCCCACGTACCCCTTCGAGCGCCGCCGCTACTGGGTGGAGCCGGACCCGGAGGAGCAGGTCGCGGCGGCCCCGGTCGAGACCGGGCCCCGGCCGCTGCCGGAGTGGTTCGCGGTACCGGTGTGGCGGCAGGCCGCGCCGGCCCGGGCCACCGCCCCGCTGGGCCGCTGCCTGGTGCTGGCCGACGGTCCGCGTGGTGAGGCGCTCGTCGCCGCGCTGCGGGCCGCCGGGGACGACCCGGTCGAGGTACGCGCCGGCGACGTCTTCGCCGCCGCCGCCGACGGTTTCCGGCTGCGCCCCGGTGTCCGTGAGGACCACGAGGCCCTGGTCGCCGCGCTCGGCGCCGACCTGCCGCGCCGCGTCGTGCACGCGTACGCCCTGGACGGCGCGCGGGCCGGGACGGACGTCGCCGCCGCCTGGGCCGCCCAGGACCGGGGCTTCTTCAGCGCGCTGCACCTGGTGCAGGCCCTCGCCGGCGCCGGCCTGACCGCCGACGAGCACGGTGTCACCCTCGACCTGGTCACCGCCGGCATCGGTGACGTCCGCGGCGACGACCTGGTCCGCCCTGAGCACGCCACCCTCGCCGGCCTGGCCCGGGTGCTGCCGGTGGAGCTGCCCGGCCTCACCGTCCGGCTGGTCGACGCCGACCTCACCGCCGACGCCAGCACCGTCGACGCCCTGGTCGCCGAGCTGCGTAGCCCCGTCGACCCGGGGCACCCGGAGGTGGCGCTGCGCCGCGACCGGCGCTGGGTCACCGGGTACGAGCAGGTCACCGTGGACACCGAGGGCGAGTCGGGCGCGCTGCGCGAGGGGGGCCGCTACCTGATCACCGGCGGCCTCGGCGGCATCGGCGTCACCCTGGCCGAGGACTTCGCCCGCCGGGTACGCGCCAAGCTGGTGCTGCTGGCCCGCTCCGGCCTGCCCGAGCGGGACCGGTGGGACGAGCACCTGGCGGTGCACGGCGGCGCGGACCGGGCCGGCCGGGCCATCGCGGCGATCCGTCGGATGGAGGCGGTCGGGGCCGAGGTGCTGGTGCTCGCGGCCGACGTCACCGACCCGGCCGACCTGCGTCGGGTGCGCGAGGCCGCCGAGGCCCGGTTCGGCGGGCTGGACGGCATCGTGCACGCCGCCGGCCTGCCCGGCGGCGGCATGGCCGAGATCAAGGAGCGGGCCGAGGCGGAGCGGGTGCTCGCCCCGAAGCTGGCCGGCACGCTCGCCCTCGCCCAGGTCTTCGGCGACCTGCCGCTGGACTTCGTCGCGCTGTGCTCCTCGATCACCGCGGTGATCGGCGGCTTCGGCCAGGTCGACTACTGCGCGGCGAACAACTTCCTCGACGCGTTCGCCCGGGCCGGCGCGGGCTTCCGGGCGCCGGTGGTGTCGCAGAACTGGGGCGGCTGGGCCGAGGTCGGCATGGCGGTGGAGACCAACGCGCCGGCCGGGTTCCGGGCCGCCGGCCGGGACGTCGTCACCAGCCCGGTGGCGCACCCGGTGCTCACCACGAAGGTGGCCGGCCCGGACGGCACGGTGCTGCACGGCCTGGTCTCCGCCGGCACCCACTGGCTGCTCGACGAGCACCGGATCGGCGGCGTCCCGGTGGTGCCGGGCACCGCGCACCTGGAGTCGGTGCGCGCGGCGGTGAGCGCCGCCCTGCCCGCCCCCGGCCCGCAGGCGGCGGTGGAGCTGCGGGACGTGGTCTTCCTGGAGCCGTTCTCGGTGCCGGACGACACGGTCGCCCAGTACCGGGTGGAGCTGACGCCGGCCGAGGACGGGGTGGACTTCACCGTCGCCAGCCTCGCCGCCGGCCAGCTGCGGACCCACGTCCGGGGCACCGCCGGCTGGACCGAGGAGCCCGCCCCGCCGGCGGGTACGCCCACGGTCGCCGGCCGACGGGTCGACGACGACGCGTCGTTCGGCCGGGGCCGGACCAGCATGCTCACCTTCGGGCCGCGCTGGGCCGCGCTCGCCGAGCACCACCTGGCGGAGGGGGAGGAGCTGGCCCGGATCGAGGCGCCCGCCGCGGCGCTGGCCGACCTGCCCGCCTGGGGGCTGCACCCGGCGCTGCTGGATGTGGCCACCGCGTTCGGCCGGGGCCAGGGCTCCGGCACCTACCTGCCGCTGTCGTACGGGCGGATCGTGGTGCGCGCGCCGCTCCCGGCGGCCTTCCTCAGCCACCTGCGGCACCGGGCCAGCGCCACCGACGAGGTGGTCGCCGCCGACCTGTCCCTCGTGGACACCGAGGGCCGGGAACTCGTCGCGATCAGCGACTTCGTGCTGCGCCGGGTCGACCAGGGCGCGGTCACGGGTGGCCTCACCGACACCCCGGCCGCCGCGACCGGGGCCGGGCCGGCTCCGGTGACCGAGGACATCCGGCCGGTGGACGGGGCGGAGGCGTTCCGGCGCAGCCTCGCGGCCGGGCTCGGCGCCCAGGTGGTCATCACCACCCGTACCGTCGCGGACATCCGCCACCGGTCCGCCCGGGTGACCACCGACAGCCTGGAGGTGGCGGCCGAGGCGGTCTCCGCGCCGACCGCCACCGGCGGCGGCTCGGCCGCGCCCTCGACCGAGCTGGAGAAGACCATCGCCCAGGTCTGGCGGGACGGCCTCGGCGTGACCGAGGTCGGCGTGGACGACGACTTCTTCTCCCTCGGCGGCAACTCGCTGGTCGCGGTGCAGCTCATCGCCGCGATGCGTAAGGCCACCGGGGTGCGGCTGCCGATGCGCAGCCTCTTCGAGACCCCCACGGTCGCCGGGCTGGCCGCCCGGATCGAGGAGCTGCGCGCCGCCCAGCCCGCCGACGAGCCGGCCGAGCCGGCGACCATCCCGGCGATTCCGCGCCTGCCCCGCGCCTGACCACGACGAACAGGAAAGAGATCTCAATCATGAGCGACACGGTCACCACCCTTCCGGTGGTCATCGAGAACGACGGCCGGGCCCTGACCGACCTGATCGACGCCCGGCGCGCCGAGCTGCGCGCCAGCCTCGTCGAGCACGGCGGGCTGCTCTTCCGCGGTTTCGACGTCGGCGGGGTGGACGGCTTCGACGCGGCGGTCCGCGCCCTCTCCGGGGAACCGCTGACCTACACCGAGCGGTCCTCGCCCCGGCACTCCATCAAGGGCCGGGTCTACACCTCGACCGACTACCCGCCGGACGAGGAGATCTTCCTGCACAACGAGAACTCGTACCAGGCGCGCTGGCCGCTGACCCTGTTCTTCTACTGCATCACCGCGCCGGAGACCCAGGGCGCCACCCCGCTCGCCGACGTGCGCCGGGTGCACGACCTCATCGACCCGGCCGTGCGCGAGGAGTTCATCCGGCGGCGCTGGATGCTGGTCCGCAACTTCCACGGCGACTTCGGCACCCGGTGGCAGGAGGTGTTCAACACCGAGAACCGGGCCGAGGTCGAGGCGTACGCGAAGGCGAACGGGATCACCGTCGAGTGGGTCGGCAAGGACGGCCTGCGCACCCGGGCGGTCCGGGACGTGGTGCACCACCGGCCCGGCTCGGACGTACCGCGCTGGTTCAACCACGCCACCTTCTTCCACGTCTCCACCCTCCCGGCGGACTACCAGGAGGGCCTGCTGGCCATGTTCGGCCCGGACGGGCTGCCGTCGAACACGTACTACGGCGACGGCGGCGAGATCCCCGCCGACGTCATGGACCACCTGCGCGCCGCCTACCGGGCCGCCACCGTCCGCTTCGACTACCAGCGCGACGACGTGCTGGTGGTGGACAACATGACCGCCGCGCACGGCCGGGAGCCGTTCACCGGTCCCCGCAAGATCGCCGTCGCGATGGCTGAACCGCACACCCCCGACACCCCTGGAGCGAACTGACATGGCCGAACCCCGATTCCTGGTCGTCCGCAACGACGAGGAGCAGTACTCGATCTGGTCGGCCGACCGGGAGCTGCCCGCGGGCTGGTACGACGCCGGCTTCGCCGGCACCCGCGAGGAGTGCCTGGCCCACGTCGACACCGTCTGGACCGACATGCGTCCCCGCTCCGTCCGCGAGGCGCAGTCATGACCGAGCGTCAGCGAGCGAATCATCAGCACCGTGCCGTGATGGCTCGTGGCGGCGCCGAGCGGAGCGAGGTGACGGCATGAGCGAGCGTCAGGAGTGGACTTTTCCGGCCTCTTTCGCCCAGGAGCGGGTGTGGATGGCCAACCAGCTCGACGCCGGCTCGCCGGTGTTCAACATCTCCAGCCCGTGGCGGTTTCCCGCCGGGATCGACGCGGGCACCGCCGTCGAGATCGTCAACAAGGTGGTGGCCCGGCACGAGTCGCTCCGTACCCACCTGCGCATGGACGACGGCGCGCTGGTGCAGGTGATCCGCGCGCACGAGCCGGTCGCGCTGCCCACCGACGACCTGCGTGACCTGCCGCCGGCCGAACGCGACGAGCGGTTCGCGGCGCTGCGCACCGAGGTGGCCCGGGCCCCGATCCCGCTGGACTCGCCGCGGCTGTGGCAAGCCCGGCTGGTCCGCGTCGACGACTGCTGGTGGCTGCTGTTCACCGTGCACCACGCCGTCTTCGACAGCCACTCGTCGGTGCTGTTCATCCGGGAACTCGCCGCGTTCGCCCAGGCCGCGCTGACCGGCACCGAGCCCGCCGTGCCCGAGCTGCCCATCCAGTACGCGGACCACGCGGTCTGGCAGCGCGACCAGCTCACCGGCGCGGAACTGGACCGCCAGCTCGCCTTCTGGACCGGCCACCTGGCCGGCGCGCCGCCGGTCACCGGCCTGCCGCTGGACCGGCCCCGCCCGGCACAGCTCGGCTTCGCCGGCGACGAGGTGCGCTTCGACCTGCCCGAGGGGCTGCTCGACCGGATCGGCGCGCTCGCCGCCGGGGCGTCGGCCACGCCGTACATGGTGCTGCTGGCCGGCTTCGCGGCGCTGCTGTCGCGGATCTCCGGCGAGACCGACGTGGTGGTCGGGGTCTCCACCGCCGGCCGGGACAGCGCCGAGGTCGCCTCGCTGATCGGCATGTTCGTCAACCCGGTGGCGCTGCGCTGCGACGTCTCCGGCGACCCGGCCTTCGCCACGCTGCTCCGCCGCGTCCGGGATGGCCTGGTCGACGCGATGGAGCACGGGCAGACCCCGTTCCAGAAGATCGTCGAGGCGGTCGACCCGCAGCGCGACCCGTCTGTGCAGCCGATCTTCCAGACCGCGCTGAACTTCATCCCCGACTCCGGCCTGGACCCGATCGAGCTGGGCACCACCAAGGACGACCTGGCGTTCGACATCACCACCGAGGAGAGCCGCCTGGTCTACCGGACCGAGCTGTTCGACCGGGCCACCGCCGAGGCGATCGTCGACCGGTACGTGCGGCTGCTCACCGCCGCCGTCGCCGACCCGGACCGGACGGTCGCCGCCCTGCCGCTGCTCGCCGACGCCGAACGCGACCTGGTGCTCGGCGCCGGGCAGGACACCGCGCCCGAGGTGCCGCCGGCCACCGTGGTCGACGAGGTGCGGCGGCAGGCAGCCGCCACCCCGGACGCCGTCGCGCTGGTCTGCGACGGGGCGTCCATGACGTACGCGGAGCTGAACACCGCCGCCAACCGGCTCGCCCGGCTGCTGGTGGCCCGTGGCGCCGGCCCGGAGACCCGGGTCGCGCTCGCCCTGCCCCGCTCCTGCGAGCTGGTGGTGGCGATCCTCGCCGTGCTCAAGTCCGGCGCGGCGTACGTCCCGATCGACACCACGTACCCGGCCGGCCGGATCGCGTACCTGCTGGAGGACGCCGAGCCGGCCCTGGTGGTGGCCGTCCCGGACACCGCCGCGCTGGTGCCGGCCGGGGCGCTGGTGCTGGACGGGGAGGTGGGCTCGGACCAGCCCGACGACGACCTCACCGACGCCGACCGGGTCGCCCCGCTGCTTCCTGCGCACCCGGCGTACGTGCTCTACACCTCCGGCTCGACCGGGCGCCCGAAGGGCGTGGTGGTGGAGCACCGGGCGGTGACCGCCTACCTGGCCTGGGCTCGACACACCTACCCGGGCCTGGCCGGCACGGCGCTGCTGCACTCGCCGGTCTCCTTCGACCTCACCGTCACCGGCCTGCTCGGCACGCTCACCGCCGGCGGCACCGTCCGGCTGGCCGCGATCGACTCCCCGACCGCCCGGGCCGGTGGCCGGCCGGACTTCCTCAAGGTCACGCCGAGCCACCTGCCGCTGCTGGACGGCGAGCTGTCGCCCACCACCGACCTGGTGATCGGCGGCGAGGCGCTCACCGGGGAGCAGCTCGCCGCCTGGCGGGCCGCCCACGCGGACGTCGCGGTCATCAACGAGTACGGCCCGACCGAGGCGACGGTCGGCTGCGTGGCCGCCCGGATCGCCCCCGGCGAGCCGGTCCCGGCCGGTCCGGTGCCGATCGGCACGGCCACCTGGCACATGCGGGCGCTGCTGCTCGACGCCGCCGGGCAACCGGTGCCGCCGGGCGTGGTCGGCGAGCTGTACGTGGCCGGCCCCCAGCTCGCCCGTGGCTACCACCGCCGCCCCGGCCTCACCGCCGAGCGCTTCCTGCCCTGCCCGTACGGGCCGCCGGGGGAGCGGATGTACGCCACCGGCGACCTGGCCCGCCGGCGTCCCGACGGCAGCCTGGAGTACCTGGGCCGCCGCGACGACCAGGTCAAGGTGCGCGGCATGCGGATCGAGCTGGGCGAGATCGAGGCCGCCCTGCTGGCCCACCCGGACGTCCGGGCGGCCGCCGCGGCGGTGCGTACCGACGCTGGCGAGCCGATGCTGGTCGGCTACCTGGTCGGCCCGGCCCACGAGGACTCGGTCCGCGCCGAGCTGGCCCGGGAGCTGCCCGCGCACCTGATCCCGGCGGCGCTGGTCCGGCTCGACGCGCTGCCCCTGACGCCGAACGGCAAGCTGGATCGGGCCGCGCTGCCCGCCCCGGCCGCCGCCGTCCCGGCCGAGGACGCCTACGTCGCCCCCCGCACCGAGGCCGAGGCCCTGGTCGCCGAGGTGTACGCCGAGATCCTCCAGGTGGAGAAGGTCGGCGCCCTGGACGACTTCTTCGCCCTCGGCGGCAACTCGCTGCGCGGCATGCGGGCGATGGCCCGGATCCGGGCCGAGGTGGACGTCGAACTGCCGATGCGGGCGCTGTTCAGCAGCCCCGTGGTGGCGGACCTGGCCGCCCAGATCGAGCAGCGGATCGCCGCCGAGCTCGACGGGCTCTCCGACACCGAGGTCGCCGCGCTGCTCGCGGCGGAAGAGGAAACCAGCTGATGACCGACCTGAAGGATCCGACCCGGGAGGCGGCCCGGCAGGCGCTGATCGCCAAACGGCTGCGCGCCCGCCAGGCCGCCCCCGCGGCCCGGATCACCCCCCGGCCCGCCGACGCCGAGGTGCCGCTGTCGTACGCCCAGGAGCGGGTCTGGTTCATGGACCAGCTCGCCCCGGGCGAGGCGGCGTACCACATCGCCGTGCCGCTGCGGGTGCGCGGCCCGCTCGACGTCGACGCGCTGCGCGCCGCCCTGGCCGCGCTGACCGCCCGGCACGAGTCGCTGCGTACCCGCTTTCCGGCCGACGCCGACGGACGTCCCACCGTCGTGATCGAGGAGACGGTGGATGTCCCGTTGACCATCGTGGACGCCCCCGACGAGCAGGCCGCCCAGGCCCTGGTCGACGCGGCCGCCGCCGAACCGTTCGACCTGGCCCACGGGCCGCTGCTGCGCGCCCTGCTGATCCGGCGCGCCGCCGACGACGACAATCCGGCCTCCGGGCCGCGAGACGGCACTCCGGACCGGATGAACGTCGACGACCACGTGCTGTTCCTCGGCCAGCACCACATCGTCGGCGACGGCTGGTCGGTGGACGTGCTGCTGCGCGACCTGATCACCCTGTACCGGGGCGGCGAGCCGCCCGCCCTGCCCGTCCAGTACGGCGACTTCGCCGTCTGGGAGGCGCGGGAGCTGGACGGCCCGCAGGCCCGGGCCCACGTCGACTACTGGAAGCAGCGGCTCGCCGGGATCACCCCGCTGGAGCTGCCCCTGGACCGGCCCCGCCCGGCCACCCAGACCTACCGGGGCGACTTCGTCGAGTTCCAGCTCGACCAGGCCACCACCGACCGGCTCAACGAGCTGACCCGGGCCGCCGGTGGCACGCTGTTCATGACGCTGCTCGCCGCGTACCAGGTGCTCCTGGCCCGGCACGCCGGCCAGGACGACTTCGCCGTCGGCGCGTCGGTGGCCGGCCGGTCCGCGCCCGAGCTGGAGAACGTGGTCGGCATGTTCATCAACATGCTGCCCCTGCGGGCCGAGCTGGCCGGCGACCCGACCTTCACCGAGCTGTTGGAGCGCACCCGGCGCAGCGTGCTGGACGGCTTCGAGCACGCCGAGGTGCCGTTCGCCAAGGTGGTCCACGAGCTGGGGCTGCCCCGCGACGTCAGCCGTTCGCCGGTGTTCCAGGCCATGTTCGTGCTGCAGAACTACGAGATCGGCCGGTTCACCGGCGTCTCCCGGGACGACGACGTCAGCTTCGAGTGGACGCCGATGGAGCTGCAGGCCACCCGGTTCGACTTCGAGTTGCACGCGGTGGAGACCGTCGAGGGGCTCTGGGGCAAGCTGGTCTTCAACACCGACCTGTTCACCCGGGACACCGTCGAGCGGATGGCCCGGCGCTGGACCGCCCTGCTGGCGTCGATCGTCGCCGCGCCGGACACCCCGATCTCCCGACTGGAGCTGCTGCCCCCGCCGGAGCGGGCGCTGCTGGCGGCCTGGAACGACACCGCCGCCGACTTCCCGCGTACCCAGACGCTGCACGGCCCGATCGAGGAGCGCGCCTCGTCCACCCCGGACGCGGTCGCCGTCACCATCGACGGGCGCAGCCTCACGTACGCCGAGCTGAACGCCGCCGCCAACCGGATCGCGCACCGGCTGCGCGCCGCCGGTGTCGGCCCGGAGACCCTGGTCGGGGTCTGCGCCGAACGGTCCGTCGAGCTGGTCGCCGGCCTGCTCGGCGTGCTCAAGGCGGGCGGCGCGTACCTGCCGCTGGACCCGGAGTATCCGGCCGACCGGCTGGCCTTCATGGTCACCGACGCGGACGCGCCGGTGGTGCTGGTGCAGGAACACCTGCGCGAGGTGCTGCCGGAGACCGCCGCCGCCGTCCTCGCCCTCGACGACGACGGAGTCTGGGCCGACCAGCCCACCACCGACCCGGAGCCGACCGCCGGCCCCGAGCACCTGGCGTACGTCATCTACACCTCCGGCTCGACCGGCCGGCCGAAGGGGGTGCCGAACACCCACCGGGGCATCGTCAACCGGCTCGACTGGATGCAGAAGACGTACCGCCTCGGCGCCGACGACGCGGTGCTGCAGAAGACCCCGGCCAGCTTCGACGTGTCGGTGTGGGAGTTCTTCTGGCCCCTGCGCGAGGGCGCCCGGCTGGTCCTGGCCAAGCCGGGCGGTCACAAGGACGCCGGCTATCTGCGCGACCTGCTGGTCGCCGAGCGGATCACCACCGCCCACTTCGTGCCGTCCATGCTCACCGTCTTCCTCGCCGAGGACGGGATCGAGGCGGCCACCGCGCTGCGCCGGGTGATCTGCTCCGGCGAGGAGCTGCCGCTGGCCTCCGCGGTCGACTTCACCGCCCGGCTGCCCTGGTGCGGGCTGCACAACCTGTACGGCCCCACCGAGGCGGCCATCGACGTCACCGCCTGGGCCTGCGACCCGGCCCGCCTCGCCGGGCTGGCCGGCGTGCCGATCGGCGCGCCGATCGCCAACCTGCGTCTGCACGTGCTCGATCCCGCCGGCCACGAGTGCCCGGTGGGCGTGGCCGGGGAGCTGCACATCGGTGGCGTCGGGCTGGCCCGCGGCTACCACCGCCGCCCGGCGCTGACCGCCGAGAAGTTCGTGCCCGACCCGTACTCCGGCGAGCCGGGCGCCCGCCTCTACCGCACCGGTGACCTGGCCCGCTGGGTCGTCTCGGCGGACGGGTCGGGCGTCATCGAGTTCCTCGGCCGGATCGACCACCAGGTCAAGCTGCGCGGCCTGCGCATCGAGCTGGGCGAGATCGAGAGCGCGGTGCGCGAGCAGCCCGGGGTGACCGAGGTGGCGGTGATCGTCCGCGAGGACAGCCCCGGCGACAAGCGGCTCACCGCGTACCTGGTCGGGCCCGCCGAGCACGCCGCGCTCAAGGCCGCGCTGAAGGAGCGCCTGCCGGAGTACATGGTGCCGGCCGCGTTCGTCACCCTGGACGCGCTGCCGCTGACCCCCAACGGCAAGCTCGACCGCAAGGCGCTGCCCGCGCCGGTGGTCACCCGTGAGGCGTCGGTGGCGCTGGTCGAACCGCGCGACGACACCGAGCGGACGCTCGCCGCCATCTGGTCCGAGGTGCTGGGGGTCGACACCCTCGGCATCGACGACGACTTCTTCGACCTGGGCGGGCACTCGATGCTCGCCACCCAGGTGGTCGCGAAGATCCGCAAGGCCGAGCTGGGCGGCCGGCCGGTCGGCGTGATGGACCTGTTCCAGCAGCGGACCATCCGCGAGCTGGCCGCGTTCATCTCCGGCGATGCCGCCGAGGACGGGCCGCGCCGGCTGCTCTACGAGCTGACCAGGCCGATCCCCGCCGGCGAGCGGGTGCTGTCCTACGTCTGCGTCCCGTACGGCGGCGGCAGCGCCATCGTCTATCAGCCGCTCGCCGACGCGCTGCCGGCCGGGCACGCCCTCTGGTCGCTGGCCATCCCCGGGCACGACGTCGGCCTCTCCGAGGAGGCGCTGCCCTTCGACGAGCTGACCACCCGGGTCGCCGACGAGATCCTGGAGCGGGTCGAGGGGCCGATCGTCCTCTACGGCCACTGCGGGGTGGGCAGCGCCATCGTCGCCGAGGTGGCCCGCAAGGTCGAGGCGGCCGGGCGGGACCTGGCCGCCGTCTACATCGGGGCGATGTTCCCGTTCGCCCGCCCCAAGGGCCTCTTCGCGACCATGCGCAACCGGCTGGAGCAGCTGCGCAGCAACAAGCACTACGCCAGCTGGCTCAAGTCGATGGGGGTGGACACCGACGAGCTGGACCCGGAGCAGGCCGACCGGATCATCAGCAACATGCGGGCCGACTCCCGCGCCTCCGAGGAGTACTTCACCCGGCTGCTCGACCAGCGGGCCACGAGGCTGCGGGCGCCGATCATCTCGGTGGTCGGCTCCGAGGACCCGGTCACCGACTACTACCGCGAGCGGTACGCCGAGTGGCAGTTCCTCAGCGACACCCTCGGGCTGGTGGTCCTCGACCAGGCCGGGCACTTCTTCCTGAAGTACCGCGCCGACGAGCTCGCTGAGATCGTCACCCGGGTCCACCCGGCGGTGGTCGCCGGCGACGTCGCGCCGCTCACCCCGGAGGCCCGGGGCGAGGACGCCGGCTGGGCGGTCCTCGACCGCCTGCGGGTCGGCGGCGAGGCGGAACGGCCGGCCACCTCGACGGTCAAGCCGAGCATGGCCCGGTTCCTGGCCGTCACCATCGGTCAGCTCGTGTCCAGCACCGGGTCCGCGCTGACCGCCTTCGCCCTGCCGATCTGGTTGTACAACCGGACCGAGTCGGTGGCCAACCTCGGCCTGCTCTGGGCGCTGGCGCTGATCTGCGGCGTGCTGATGCTGCCGATCGCGGGCGCGGTCGTCGACCGGGTCAGCCGGCGCCGCATCATGATGCTGGCCAGCTCCATCGCCGGGTCGATCCAGCTGGTCCTGGCCGTGCTGCTGTGGACCGACAACCTGGTGCTCTGGCACATCTACCTGCTGGTCGCGCTCAGCTCGGTCGCCGGGTCGTTCCAGCGGATCGCGCTCCAGTCGGCGGTGCCCCAGCTGGTGCCGAAGCGCTACCTCGGCCACGCGATGGGCATCACCCAGCTCTCCACCGGCGTCGCCACCCTGATGATGCCGGTCTTCGCGGCCGGCCTGCTCGCCGCGATCGACCTCAAGGGCATCCTGCTCGTCGACGTGGCCAGCTACGTGGTCGCGGTGACCACCCTGGCCCTGGTCCGCTTCCCCGACCTGCTCGGCTGGCGGCCCCGGGAACGGCTGCTGGTGGCCATCGCCAACGGCCTGCGCTACTCCTGGCACCACCGGGGCTTCCGGCTGATGCTCGGCTACTTCGCGCTGGGCAACATCTTCCTCGCTCCCGCGCTGGTGCTCATGACCCCGCTGGTGCTCTCCTTCGGCACCCCGACCCAGGTGGCGCAGGTGGCCCTCGCCGAGGCGGTCGGCGCGGTGATGGGTGGCGTGCTCATGTCGCTGTGGGGCGGCCCGCGCCGGCGGCGGATGATCGGCGTGCTGATCGCCAACCTCGGCACCGCGATCGGCTGCGTGCTGATCGGCCTGGACGCCTCGGTGGCGATGATCTGCGTCGGCATGTGCTGGCTGGCCATGGCGATGACCACCGCGCAGTCGATCTACGCGACCATCGTCCAGGTCAAGGTGCCGCAGCGCTACCACGGCCGGGTGTTCAGCCTCAACCAGACCATCGCCTGGTCGACGCTGCCCATCGGGTTCGCGCTGCTCGCGCCGGGGGCCACCGCCCTGTTCGAGCCGATGCTCGCCCCGGGTGGGTCGCTCGCCGGCTCGGTGGGCGCGGTGATCGGCACCGGTCCCGGCCGGGGCATCGGCTTCGCGTACGTCTGCTTCGGGCTGGCCCTCGTGCTGGTCACCCTCGGCGGCTTCGCGATCCGTCTGCTGCGCCGCTTCGACCTGGAGGTGGAGGACTCCCTTCCCGACGACCTCATCGGCGCCCAGGAGCGGCAACGCCGCCTCGCCGCCCGGACCGCCCCGTAAGGAAGGGCACCTTTTAACGCCAGCGGTAGAGAAGGGTTCCCTTCTCACGGCGAACAGTGCGGGGGCCTCCCGCAGGCACAAGCTGGAGGCCCCCGGGCTCACCACTGCGTGGGCGGGTCCGCCAGCTCGTCCTCGGGCAGCTCCTGGGGCTCCGCCACCCACGCCGAGTAGACCGGCAGGCCGTGCCACGGACCGCCCGCGCTGTCGGTGGCCACCGCCACCACCGCGTACGGGTGGCCGAACCGCAGCTCCGCGACGCGGGCGACACCCTCCGGCGGCAGCCCGGTCGCCACGGCGAGCCCGGTCACCGCGGCGGCCTCGAAGCCGTACCGGCCGTAGCGGGCCACCGCGGACTGGACCGCCTCGTACGGCGGCTCCGCCAACCCCATGAGCGTCCCGAGCGCCCGCGCGGCGGCGTCGAAGCCGAACCCGGCCGGCGTCAGGTCGTGCCGGCTCTCCGCCGACCAGCACGGCAGCACCGCGCTGACCCGCTCCTCCCGGCCGCCAGGGGCGAACGTGCGGACCGTCTCCTCCCGCAGCGTCCACAGCGGCGTGTCGACCAACGGCAGGTCGTACAGCGACCGCCGGCCCGGTTCCCTCCCGTCCGCCGCGCCGGCGGCGATCTTCTCGGCGGCGGCGAGGACGTCCGCCGCCGGCACGTCCGGCGCGGCGGCCACCGACACCACCAGCATCCCGGCCTCTACCCGGTCGGCGGACACCGGCCGGGCCGGCGCGGCGTGCACGGCCACCTCACCGGCCCGCTCGGTGGTCGCGATCCAGCGCCGGTGGCCGTGCCACGGGGTACGCAGCACCCGGTCGATCCGGCCCGCCCACGGGCTGTCCGGCCCGAGTTGTTCGGCGGGCGCCACCTGGAACGGCTCGGCCCAGGACACCTTCGTCGCCAGCGCGCTGGCCAGGATCAGCAGGGTGTCCGGCGTGACGCCGAGCGGGAACCGGTCGATGAGGCCGTCGGTGTGCTCCCGCGCCCACGCGTCCAGCGTCGCCTGGTCGGGCAGCGGGCCGGTCTGGGTCCGCTCCGGCAGGGTGGCGCGCCAGCCGGCCAGCTCGGCGAAGGGCGTCCGCTCCCACAGGGCGGTGGCGGCGGCGACCAGCGGATGCGGCGCGGCCAGCAGCGCGTGGGCCGCCTCGGCGGCGCGGTCCACGTCGGTGCCGAGCGCCTCCTCCAGCCTGGCCCGGGCGTCGCCGGTGGCGGCGGGGCCGGTGAGCGCGAGCAGCAGCCAGGCGCCGAGAGACGAGGCGACGTGGTGTGTGTCCCCGGCGGCGCGGTGCAGCCGCTCGGCGTAGTGGGCGAGGGGTCCGTGGATTGGGTTCACGGCTCCACTGTGCCGGTTGCCGGCGGATTCGTCATGACCACAGTTCGAACGGCTCGTCGATCTCCTCGCCGGACAGGAAGGCGGGCAGCAGTTCGGGCAGCCGCCCCGGGTAGCAGCGCGGCCGGGTGGTGACGATCTCGGCGACCGGCCACCACCGGAAGCCGAAGTAGTCCTCCACCTCGTAGTCGAGCCGCTCGGCCTCGTCCACGTCGGGTCCCGGCCCGGGCAGCCGTACCGGCACGACCACCTCGTCCTGCAGGTGGCGCAGCTGGCGGTGGATGAAGCTGGCCCGCCGCCGCCAGGTCGGCGCGCCGACCTCGGCCGGCCCGACCACGATGCCGGTCTCCTCACGCAGCTCCCGCACCGCCGCGTCGCGGTACGTCTCCCCGGGGTCGAGGCCGCCGCCGGGCAGCTCCCACCAGGTGCCGAGGCGGGGATGGTCGGGGTCGCGGGTGTGGAACAGCAGCAGCCGTTCGGCGGCGTCGAGCACCACCACCCGGACCGCCCGGCGTTCGAGCACCGGCAGGTCACGGGGCAGCTCGGGGATCATCGGTGCACACCGCCTTGTATGAAGCATCCAGAACTTACAAACACGGGGGTCGTGGTGGATTGCCGGGTCGTGGGGCAAGGGGTCCTACTCGGACTCCGCACGGAAGTAGACCGTGACTGAGTACCAGTCCCCGTCGGCCGTGACCTCGTTGTGCAGGACCAGGTCCTGGACCCACACCTGTCCGAGTTCCTCGATCGAGTCGGCGACCCGACGCAGTAGAGCCGGAACGTCATCCTGGCCCGGACCTGCGGGATTACTCTGCGAGAAGTGCCGTGAGGGGAAGGACTCTGTCTTCTGGGGCATCGTGGCAGTATCCAGCAGCTGACCGCCTCGGCTGGACCGGACGAGCCGACGAGCGCCTCGGCAGCCCGTTTGACCTCGCGCCAAGCCCGACCCGACCCGCTGGACGGTAGTTCGCACCGAAAAGGATCAGCGGCAACCGGTCCACCCCTGCGAGGATGGCGACCATGTCCGAGCTCTTCGGTGAGGTGGCCAGCGATTACAACGAAGCCCGCCCAGGCTACCCACCCGACCTGGTCGAGGCGATCCGCGCGTACCACGGCGGGACGCCCGACGCCCTGGTCGAGATCGGCGCCGGGACCGGCCTGGCCACCCGGGCGCTGCTCGCCCTGGGTACGCCGATGACCTGCGTGGAGCCCGACCCCCGGATGGCCCGGGTGCTGGCGGCCCACTTCCCCGAGGTCGAGGTGGTGACCGCTCCCTTCGAGGAGTGGACCGCGCCGCCCGGCGGGGTGCCGGCGCTGGCCTGCGCGCTGGCCTGGCACTGGCTGGACCCGGCCACCCGTAACCGGCGGGCCCACGACGCCCTCACCTCCGGCGGCACCCTGGCCGTCTTCGCGCACCGCTACGACTACGTCGACCCGGCCCATGCCGCAGGACTGCGGGCGGCGTTCGAGTCGGTGGACCCGGAGCCGCACCATGATCGCCCGGACGACTGGTTCCACGACGACATCGCCGACAGTGGGCTCTTCACCGACGTGCGGTCGGTGCGCTTCCAGCGCGCGGTGCCGCTGGACACGGCGGCGTACCAGCGGTTGGTCAGCACCTTCTCGCCCCAGCTGCGGCGGCCCCCGGAGCAGCGCGAGCGGGTGCTTGCCGCGGTAGGCGTGGCGGTCGACGGGTTCGGCGGCACGGTGGTGCTGGACCTGCGTACCACCCTGGTCCTCGGCCGCCGGCCGGCCTGACCCGGGCCGTCAGCCGGCGGTGCCGGTCACCTCGGCCTGCCGCAGCCGCACCGGAGTGCCCCGGCGCAACGAGTTGGGGATCTCGGCGATCCCGTCGACCCGGGCCACCAGCTCCCGCAGCCGTTCCTCGGGCGCGTCGCCGTCGATCCGTAGATCGTAGCTGATCTCGGTCGAGACGGCAGGGTCGCCGGTGAAGTCGCCGTGCACGGTGACCTCCACCCGGTGCAGGGTGATCCCGGCCGCCCGGGCCTCCCGGAACAGGTCATTGGAGACGCAGCCGGCGACGGCCAGGTAGAGCAGTTGCCCGCCGTTGAAGCCGAGGCCGTCCCCGCCGCCGTCCGCCGGTCGGTCCACCACCAGCGTGAACGGCCCCGCCGAGCCGATCGCCGCCGGCCGGCCCGGCAAGCTGCGCGTGCTTACCTCGAAGGTCATGCCGACCACCTCCGCCCTTTCCGGCCAGATCGAGTCAACCACCCGGGCCCGGCCGGAAACCTCCGCGCTTCAGCCCGAACCAGCGTCGACCGTCCGGGCCACCTCGGCCGGGAGCGGGTACGGGTGCTCCACCGGCAGCAGCGCCGCGGCGCCCGGCTCGTCGCCGGCGGTGAGCCGGTCGTGCACCGCCCGGGCCAGCGGCGTGACGTCGGTGAGGCCGACCAGCCACTCGTCGACGTACCGGTGGACCGCCTCGCCGGAGAGGCCCACCTGCAGCGAGCGGTACGGCAGCGGCGCCAGCCGCAGCGACCGCTCCGGATCCCACTGCACCCGAACCGGGCTGGTACGCAGTTGCCGCTGCCAGGCGGCCCGGTCGGCGTACAGGTGGCGGTGGTAGCTGCTGAGGCAGGCGTGCCCGAGGGCCCACTCGAAGCCGGCCCGGCTGATCTCCACGGCCAGCACCCGTTCCTGCCCGGGTTTCCGGGCCCACCCACAGCGGTACATCATCCACCGGAACGACGGCTTGATCCAGGTCATCCGCTCGCGCTTGAACGGCGGCACGAACCGGCCGGCGGCCAGCGCGGCCTCGGCGATCTCCGGGCCGTACGCCTGGTAGACGGTGACGGTGTCGGCGGTGAAGGTGGCGCGGATCTGGTGGGCGGGAACGGTCACCGGAGGATCGTCGCCGAGCCGCCGCCCGCCCGGCCACCGGGTTTCGCCTCCCGGGTCCGGGCATCCAGGTGCGTGTGCGTGGACGATAGGCTGCCGGCCGTGGCTGGTCTGTTGAGGAGTGTGGCGTCCCGGCTCGGCCGGATCACCGGGGGCGCGGTCGCGCCCGCCCCTGCCGCCGGGCGGATCCCGGCGCAGGTCGCCCGGCGCCGCCAGGTCGCCGCGCTGCAGCGGCGCGAGCTGTCGTACGCCCCGGAGTTGGACGGGCAGGCCGACCCGGGGGAGATCGTCTGGACCTGGGTCCCGTACGAGGACGACCCTCGCCAGGGTAAGGACCGCCCGGTGCTGGTGGTCGGCCGGCAGAGCCGGACGCTGTTCGGGCTGATGCTCTCCAGCCAGAGCGACCGGGACGGCCAGCGGCACTGGCTCGCCCTCGGCCCGGGGGAGTGGGACCGGGACAACCGCCCGAGCTGGGTACGCCTCGACCGGGTGCTCACCATGCGCGAGGACAGCATCCGCCGCGAGGGCGCGGTGCTGGACCGGCCGCGGTTCGACCGGGTAGGCCAGGCGCTGCGCGCCGGCTACGGCTGGCGCTGAACGGGACACCGATGGATGACCAGCTCGCCGCGCGGGTCGCCGAGGAGTTCGGACTGGCCCTGGTCACCGCCGTACCGGTGGGGTTCGGCGCGGATCCGACCGCCACACTCTGGCGGGCCACCACCCGGGACGGTCACGAGTACGCGGTCAAGCTCAGCGGCGGCGGCGCCCCGGCCGGGCTCGTGGTGACCGCCCGGCTCGCCCAGCGGGGCGTACCGGGTGTGCCGGCGCCGCTGGCCACCCGGGACGGCCGGCTCAGCGCCGTCCACGACGGACGCCGGCTCACCGTGGTGCCGTGGGTCTCCGACGATCGGGCCGCCGCCGGCGGTATGCGTCCCGCCCACTGGCGCCGGTACGGCGCCCTCCTCGCCGCCGCGCACGCGGCGCCGCCGTCCGACGAACTGGCCGGGCTGCCCCGGGAGGACCACACCCACGCCGCGATCGAGGCGGCGGTGCGGGAGACCGACCGCCGGCTGCGCGCGGTGGACGACTCGGCCGACCGGTGGACCCGGGAGGTGGCCGCGCACTGGCGGAGGGCCGCCGCCGACGCCGCGCGGCTGCTGGACGAGGTCGACCGGCTCGGCGCGGAGCTGCGGGCCCGGCCGGCCGAGCTGGTGGTCTGCCACGGCGACCCGCACCTGGGCAACGTGCTGCTCGGCCCGGACGAGCAGGTCTGGCTGATCGACTGGGACGATGCGGTGCTCGCCCCCAGGGAACGCGACCTGATGTTCGTGTTCGGCGGTGGGCCGGTCTTCGCCTTCGACAGCCGGCTGGACGAGGCCGCCTTCCGGGCCGGCTACGGCCCGGTGGAGCCGGACCAGGACCGGCTCGCGTACCACCTCGGGGTCCGGGCGCTCGACGACTTGTGGAGCTGGTCGGCGGAGGTGGCCGACGCCGGCCGGTCCGAGGCCGACCGGGTCCGGGCGCTGCGGATCGTGGAGGGCCTGCTGTCGCCGTCGGGTCTGGTCAGCCTCGCCCGCGGCGCCCTGCACGACCTGGGCCGCTGGGCCGGCTGACCGGCTCGCCGCGGCGCTGGGCCGGGTAGCCGCCCGCCGCCCTGTCGCCCTCGGCCCGGCCGCTCAGCACCCCAGCTGCGTGGCGTCCGTGAGCCGGTCAGCACTCGGTCAGCCGCATGACGTCCGTGAGCTGGTCAGCACTCGGTCAGCCGCATGACGTCCGTGAGCTGGTCAGCACTCGGCCAGCTGCGCGGCGTCCGCGAGCTGGCGGGGGCGCCGCGCCGCCCCGACGCTCTTCGCCTGGTACATCGCCGCGTCGGCCCGGCAGAGCGCGTCGGCCAGCTGGGTCGGACAGTGCACCGGGGCGAGCCCGACGGAGGCGGTCACCTGCACGGTGCGGGCGCCGAGCGGGATCGGCGCGGCGAGCGCCTCGCACAGCCGACGGGTGGCGTGCTCGATCCACCGCCGGTCCACCGTCGGGCTGGCCAGCAGCCCGGCGAACTCGTCCCCGCCGAGCCGGGCGACCAGGTTGTCCCCGGCGAACGCGGACAGCCGCTGCGCCACGCTGACCAGCACCTGGTCGCCGGCGGCGTGCCCGTAGCGGTCGTTGACCAGCTTGAAGTCGTCGAGGTCGAGCACGATCGCCACCAACGGCTTGCCGGCGGCGTCGGTCAACAGCGCCGCGGCCAGCCGGTAGAAGGCCCGTCGGTTCGGCAGGCCGGTGAGCGGGTCATGGCTGGCGGCGTGCCGCTCGGCGGCCAGCTCGGCCTGGAGCAGCTCGATCTCCGCCTCCGCGCGCAGTGCCCGGCGGCGCAGCTGCCACGCGGAGATGAGCGCACCGGCGGCGGAGACCCCGGAGGCGATGGTCATCGGGTCCGGCACGCACCCTCCTTCACCGCAGCTGTCGGCCTCGCCGGGCGGGACCTGGACGACTGGCCAGACCCGTGTTTCTCCTGCACACAACCGTGGCGGGGTGACCCACAGTGAACGGATGGGTACACCGCACGTGCGCTATCATGCTCGCTGTCCATTGCAGATGCAATAGCAGATGCACGTGCATTTCGATCCTCAGTCGACAGACCGTCGCCACCCACCCGCTCCTCCATGCGGCACCGGCTGGCTTTCCGCGGAGGGACGCCCATGCAACCGCCCCAGAACGGCGTACTGGCCAGCGAACTGCCGCCACTGCGGTGGCAGAAGAGCCGCCGCAGCAACCCGAGCGGCAACTGTGTCGAGCTGGCCGAACTGCCCGACGGGGCCGGGATCGCGGTACGCAACTCGCGGCACCCCGAGGGCCCGGCGCTGATCTACACCGTGGACGAGATCGCCGCGTTCGTCCTCGGCGCGCGCGACGGCGACTTCGACCACCTGATCGCCGGCCCTAGGCTCCATCGACGCAACTGACTCGGCCGTCCGGAGGAGTTCACCTCACCGACGGTTCATGGCATGCTTACACGTCGGTCGGGCTGGGGCATCCGGCCGGGACAGCGGGCAGGGCGAAGGACGGCCAGGTGACGACGGTGTCCGTCGAGGGGGGTCCGACCAGCGGGCCGACAGTGTTGCGCATGCTGCTCGGGGCGCAGCTGCGCCGGCTCCGCGAGGGTGCCGGGGTGAGCCGGGAGAGCGCCGGCTGGGAGATCCGCTCCTCCGAGTCGAAGATCAGCCGGATGGAGCTGGGCCGGGTCGGCTTCAAGGAGCGCGACGTCGCCGACCTGCTCACCCTCTACGGCGTCACCGCCGCCGGGGAACGCACGGCGCTGCTCAAGCTGGCCCGCGACGCGAACAGCCCCGGCTGGTGGCACCGCTACAACGACGTGCTGCCCACCTGGTTCCAGTCCTACCTCGGGCTGGAGGCCGCCGCCGTGCTGATCCGCACGTACGAGGTGCAGTTCGTCCCCGGCCTGCTCCAGACCCCCGAGTACGCCCGGGCGGTGATCCTGCTCGGCCACCGCGGCGCCTCCGAGGCGGAGCTCGACCGGCGGGTCAACCTCCGGACGGAGCGCCAGCGGGTGCTGCACCGCAGTGACCCGCCCCAGCTCTGGGCGGTGCTCGACGAGGCCGCGCTGCGCCGGCCCATCGGCGGCATGAGGGTGATGCGCGAGCAGCTCGACGCGCTGATCGAGGCGACCGCCGCGCCGCACGTCCGGCTCCAGATCGTCCCCTTCGACGCCGGTGGCCACGCCGCCGCCAGCGGGGCGTTCAGCATCCTCCGCTTCGGCGACGAGGACCTGCCCGACATCGTCTACATCGAACAGTTGACCAGCGCGGTCTATCTGGACAAGCGCGACGACCTCGACTACTACGCGCTGGCCATGGAACGGCTCTGTGTGGAGGCCGCGCCCCCGGAGCGGACCCGCGAACTGCTCACCCGGATCCGCGACGAGCTCTACCCGGGCTGACCAGTGCCGCTCGGCACCCAGCGGCGCGGGCAGCCCCCGTCGGCCGATCCGTTCGCGGTGCGCTTCCTCACCGGGGTCAGCGAGGTGGCCGAACGTCACGGCACGCGTTGGCGTTCGGTTCGGATTCGCCGGTGACGCCGGAACCTCCTGCTGGTGCCGCTGCCCGCCGAGCGGGCCCGGGTGCGGGCCGCCATCGACAACGCCGCGGTCGACGGCTTCTGCGTCTACTGCGTCGGCGACGAGGACTGGGCGCTGGCCGCCCTTCGCGACCGCGGGCTGCCGTACGTCACCACCGCCTCCCGGCCGGACGGCCGGCCCGGCGGACCGCTACGTCGGCATCGACGAGCGGTCGGCCGCCCGGTCCGTCGCCGATCACGTCGCCGCGCTCGGTCACCGCCGGGTGGCCCTCCTCGCCGACACCGTGCTGCCCGACGCCCCCGGCGGGCCGCTCCGCCTGGCCGCCCCGGCCGACGCCCGGCACCCGACGACGCGTGGCCGGACCTCAACCGGTCCCGTCACCAGGAGCTGATCATGGAACATTCCACCGGTTTCGTCCTTGCCGTAGACGCCGTGACCCGGCATGTCAACTCGGCGCGCCCCGACGCGCCGGTCCGCCCCGACCGGCCCGCGCGCCCCCTGCTGGCCCCCACCCGGCTGGCCGCCGCGGGCGCCCTGCGCCGCTCGCCGACGTCATGGAACCCCACCCGGCATCCGCCCCCTCCTGCTGCCCCTGAGTGGCGGCCGACGGGGTCGTCCGGGTGGCCGCCACCGGACGATCCCCACCGGGGATTCGTCCCTTCACGCCCGAATGGGGCACCGGGTTGGTGCGAGGCGCGGAGCGCCAGGCAGACTGGATCATTATGTCGCCGTTCACGCCCACGTTGCGGCTGCACGATCGGTACGTCCTGCGCGAGCGCATCGGCCTCGGCGGGATGTCCGAGGTGTGGCGCGCCGACGACGAGGTCCTGCACCGCCCCGTCGCGGTCAAGGCCCTCGCCACGCAGCTCGCCGCCGACCCGCAACTGCGCGCCACCATCCAGCGCGAGGCCCGCGCCGCGGCCCGGCTCACCCACCCGCACGTCACCCAGGTGTACGACTACGCCGAGGCCACCCTGCCCGACGGCTCCCTCGTGCCGTACCTGGTGATGGAGCTGGTGGAGGGGCAGACCCTCGCCGACCGGCTGGCCGGTGGACCGCTCGCCTGGCCGGAGGCGGTGCGGCTGGCCGGCCAGGTCGCGGCCGCCCTCGCCGCCGCGCACCGGATCGGCGTGGTGCACCGCGACATCAAGCCGGGCAACGTGATGCTCACCGAGACCGGCGCGAAGGTGCTCGACTTCGGCATCGCCACCCTCGCCGGGCCCCGGCACCCCCTCGCCGGCCAGACCGGTGAGCTGCTGATGGGCACCCCCGCGTACTTCGCCCCGGAACGGATGAAGCCCGGCCCGCCGAATCCGGCGAGCGACGTGTACGCCCTCGGCACGCTGCTCTACCGCACCCTCACCGGGCGGGCCCCGCTGCCCGTGCAGACCTGGCAGGACGTGCTCGACGTGCAGGCCCGGCAGATGCCCGTGCCACCGCTGCACATCCCCGGTCTCCCCGCCGACGTCGCCGAACTCACCCTGGCCTGCCTCTCCGCCGATCCGGCCCGACGGCCGACCGCCGCCCAGCTCGCCTCCCGGTTCGGCGCCGGCCAGCCGGCCGACCCGCCGACCGCGATCCTGCCCACGGTCGCCCGGCCCGCGCACCCGCCGACCCTCATCGACCGGGCCGCCGCGCCGGTGCGCCCGGTTTCGTCGCCGGCCGCGTCCCGCCCGCCCGCCCGGTCGAACCGGCTCCTCGTCGGGCTGGTCGCCGCCGGTGCGGTGCTTCTGCTCGGGCTGGTCGGCACGCTGCTGCTCGACGGCCCCTCGGGGCCGCCGCAGGGCACCGGCCCGGCCACCTCCGCGTCCGCCGACGCGCCCACGCCGGAGTCGCCGTCCGCCGCCCCGGAGTCGTCCAACCCGCCGGAGGAGCCGGCCACCACGGACCAGCCGGTGCCGGTCACCGCGCGCCAGCTCGCCGCCGAGTTCGCCGACCTGCTCGCCCAGGCGGAGGCCACCCGGAAGATCGACCGCAAGACCGCCGAAAGCCTACGTAAGAAGGCCGCCGAGCTGGACCGGGGCAAGCCGAAGGACCGGGCCAAGCGCCTCGCCGACCTACGCGAACGGATCGACGACGCGGTGGACGACGGGAAGATCGACGGGGGCACCGCGGCCAACCTGCAGGGGCTGCTCGACGTCTACGAGCAACTGCGCGGCCTCAGCCCCGACGACGACTAGGTCGGGCCGGTCACGGGCCGGGTAGCGCCAGATCCCTGGCACCCGCCCGGGTCGCCCGGCGCCCCCGCGGCGAGGACCAGCCCGACCGCCTCGGGCAGCCGGGCGGCGTCCAGCGTTCCGAGGCCGGCGCGCAGCCGAGCGGCCGCCGCGACCGACTCGAGCGGCCCGGCCTCGGCCACATATGCCGTCAGCAGTTCGTGCGCCGCTGCCGAGAGCGGCAGAGAGCGGTCCACGGCCACCTCGGCGAGGATCAGCGCGGTCATCGCCCGGTCCAGCGCGGACGGCCCCTCGCGGGCGTTGGCCCAGTCGATGACGACCGGTCCGGCCGGCGCGAGGATCACGTTCTCCGGGTGGAGGTCGAGGTGCAGGATCCGGATCGCCGGATCGGTCGCCCGGACGGCGGGCAGTGCGTGTAGCCGGGAATGCAGGTCGACCAGGAGACGGGCCGCGGGCCGGAACCCGACATCGCCCCCGACGAGCGCCTCGACCAGCGTCGGACCGGTCACCCATTCGAGTACCAGATCCGGGCCGTCGGCATGGTGTACCCGGGGCACCGGATAGCCCTCGGCGTGCAGGTGGCGCATCATCTCGGCCTCGGCACGTACGTCCCCGCCGGACCGGTACCGGCGCAGCACCCGGTCGCCGGCCAACGCGTACACGTCGGCGGTCCGGCCGGAGGCCAGGGGAGCGGTCGGAATCATCGGACGACCCACCTCACCGGCCCGCCGCCAACCGCTCCGCTGCCCCCACCGTCGCGTCGCGGCCGGCGAAGAAGTCGGCCAACACGGGCGCCAGGACGGCCTCCGGCACCTGATGCCAGTCCCCGCGCATGCTGCGCCGGTGGCCGTGCGGCAGCGCCGCCGCGACGCCGGCGGCCCAGCCGCGCAGCCGCGCGTCGCTCTGCTCGCTGTCGATCACCAGGGCCGGCACGCTGACCCGGGCCAGCTCGTCCGCCGGCAGTGCGTCGACGATCGTCAGGTCGTACACCAGGGTGTGGGCCAGCTGCTCCAGCGCAGGCCATGAAGGGCTCCCCCGCATGCCCTCGGTCAGCTCGGCCGGCACGCCGATGGCCGCCTGAAAGTGCGCCACCGCGTCGCCTCGGCGGCCCGCCGTCACCAGCTGGGCGATTTCCGCGGCCAGCCCCGGCTCGCCGGTCGGCGCTTCGGCCAGGTCGAGCGGGGGTTCGAGCAGCGCCAGCCTGCCGACCGGCAGCCCCCGCGCGGCCGCGACCAGCGCCAGCACCGCCCCGGACGAGAACCCGAACAGGCCCGCCGGACCGCCCACCTCCTCGACCAGCGCCCGCAGGTCGTCGACCTCCCGGTCCACGTGGTACGGAGCGGTGTCCGAGCTGCGGCCCCGGCCCCGCCGGTCGTAGCAGATCACGGTGAACTCGTCGGCGAGCAGGGCAGCCAGGGGACGCATCGGCCCCATCTCACGGAATCCGCCGGCGGCGTCCACCATGATCACCGTCGGCCCGGTGCCGCTGCGCTCGTACGCGATGGTGGTGCCGTCAGCGGACCGGACGGTGCCCTCGACGGGTGTGCGGGTCATCGGCCTTCTCCTCTCCGGGGCCGTCGGCCCCGTCGCCCCACCGTAGGTGACCGGTCCGACACGGTCGCCCGCGCTCAAGCGCCACCGGGCCCCCGACATGATCGCCTCCGTGTTTGGTTGCGGTTTCGGGTGTGGCCCGCCGGGTCCGTGTTCGCGGTTTGGGTGTGTCCCGCCGTGCCCGGCTCCGGGCGGTCAGGCTTGATCCCTGCGCCGGTCATGGCGGGCCACACTCCCGTCGTGCGCGTTCTCCGTCCGGAGGTGCCGCCTGCGTGTCCTGGGTCCGGTGTACGCCTCTGGTCCGCGGCTCACGGTCTGTAGAAACGGGAGTTGATCGACTCCGTGTGCGGCATGGGGTGGTATCCCGGGTTGCCGGATACCGCCGTTTGCGCGACATGGAGTGGATCACCCGAGTTCGTGATCGGCTGTCCCGGCGCCGTGGTGGGTATGTCCCGTTTGTGGCCGTGACCGGCGGCACCCTGGGCCCGGAATGGCGGGCGGCCCAGACCCGTTGAGCACGCACGGCCGAGGAAGACACCCCCGCACGGGGGCCGACAAGCCCTGGAATGTCGGTGGGTCGCCGGTCGTTGAGTATGGTCCCGGCGCCGCGAAGAGGCCCCGCCCCGCGAGCTGCTGGACCCCCTGAGACTTCCCCCTTTGAGCGCCTGACGTGGTGCTTGCGCACACCGGAACTGCCGACCCCCTTGGCGGTGTGTGTGCGCCAAACCCCCGAATGGAGCTTTGGTCATGAAGACGATGCTGCTGCGTAAGACGGTTCTTGGTGTTGCTGGTCTGGCTTTCACCGGTGGTGTGTTCGCCGGTCCGATGGCGGCTCACGCCGCTGAGCCGGTTGCCGCTGCCAAGCCGGTTGCCGCCGTGCAGCCTGACAAGCCGGCGGTGGATCAGGCGAAGCTGGTGCCGCATGGTGTGCAGGGCGTCCAGTCGCACATCGACTTGAACGGCGAGCAGGCCGGGAACGCGAAGGCGATCATCGCCGCGACGAAGAAGGC